>CAZGVM010000007.1:0-1758 GCA_964528855.1 uncultured Desulfomonile sp.
TGCCCGGAAGACCGGCCCACTTTCCCGCAAGGAAAATATAACCCGAACAATCCAGTCCGCCGGATATCTCGGATGAGCCTCCCCAGGTGTATTGGGGCTTCTTTGCCGCTATGAACCCGAGCTGTCGGGCAAAAGAGCGCCGGAAGGGTTCGCTCAGGGCCGACGCATCAGGCCCAGCACAGGATAGAGCCAATAACGATGACAACAGCAGACATAATGTAAGAGCAGGCTTTCGGATCATGTCTTATTGTTTCCATCCAGTCCCCCGGGGTTAAATAGTCCGTCAGCAACATCAGCCCCCCGAGGAATGGAGCGGCTACGACGGCGGCAGTTACCCTGATGAGCACGTACCTCAGCAGGGCGTACGGGTCTTCTCCCATGATATTTGGCGAATACAGGCTGCCTGAAATGATCAGCGCAACCACCACCAGACACGCCCCTGCCAAGATCAAGAATCGTTTGACCATCCGAATCATCATCCCTTCCCCATGAAGTATCCGATAAGAGCGGCCAATGATGAAAATGCGGTCCCCACGGCAATCATCATCTGCCAGGTCAGGTTCTGACGGCTACGCGATTCCGTGACGCTTTTCGTTGCGCCAATCATTTCATCCTGGCGCCTTTCAATCTCACGGACCCGCATACTCACCGAATTCATCTCACAGTCACAACGGGTTATGAACCTTGACTGCTCCTCACGAACCTTATCTACCGACTCCCTCACATGTCCGAGGACCGTGTTGATGTGCTCGAACTTTTCCTCCAGCCATTTGTTCCTTGTGTCAATGGCGTCGATCATCTCATTACTCCGTTTATCCTCACGAGGGCAGTCCGTGGATCATCCCGATATTGGCCCTGGGATTACGGACAACCACGCCGTAAGTCTGGAAGGATATCAGCCACCGCTGGTAGCGCCCCTGGGTGGGAAGTTCCTTGCGGTCCATGCGGTCATTGGCGAAATATCCGTATTGAGTCGATGCGAAGTTAAGCACGAGCAGAGTGTCCGGCCTCATGTAACGATCCGACAGTATTGGGAAACTCTTACCGATTTTCGAGTCGAACGTGTCTACGTGAAAGCCGATTTCCCTGTCCGTTTTCTCGATGATCCTGTAAGCGATGTCAAAATCATGAATGTACTGGTGGGTGAGCGGGTGGCAAACTATCCACCAGTCGCCCTTGCCGTAATCGGCGTGTTCGGTCAGCCACAGGTTCCTGATCAGGCTGTCGAGGTCTTCCTTGGTTATGCGGACGCCCTGCTTGTCCACACAGACGAGCGGGTTCGGCATTTCCTGCTGGGTGATGATGGGCCAGGAGCATATACCGCACATGGTCGGCTCCTGAGTCTTGTTTCCGTAAACGAAGCCGGTCCCGTCATGATACGGCCGTGAGCGCAGGGCGGCGTAGGCTAGTTGACGGCGCAGCTTTTCAAGCAGGGCCGCAATCTGATGCTCCGTCTCATTGGAGACTATTTCATAAGCGGTATTTTTTCTGGTCTTGGGAATTTCGAATGTTTCAGCGTGAATCTGGGATCCGACTTCCCTGAATATCCTGTCCAGCGCTCTGGGCTCATCGGCGTCTCGATAATCGGACCATACTTCGGCAATGATGTCCCACTGGGTCGGATCCACGTCATCACTGAGCGTCGTCCCGCCATAAGCCTCCACGGTAGCTTCCAGATCCGCAGGGGCGGGCACCTTGACATGCGCTCCTCCATCCGGACGCTCCATGATGGTTCCCAGCCTGATGATCTGCTTCAGG
>CAZGVM010000007.1:1768-39513 GCA_964528855.1 uncultured Desulfomonile sp.
CCGAGTCAGTCATCGTTCTGCCGAACAGCTTGCCCGAAAAAGTCATTGTGGCGCCTGTCAGTTGGGCCACAACCTGTGAGGGGTAACCCCATTCCTCCATCCATCTGACAAACGGGCTGGACACCGATGGACCGACGGGGATCCTGCCCAGGACGTCGCTCTGACCCTGGACAACCTTGTCCAATCCCATCAGAAGGAATTTCTTTAGTTTACGCTCGGACTCAACATCGCCCTGAGTCCACAGCTTCATGAAATCAATCACATTTCCAGCCATTTATACCTCCTTGCGCTGTTTATGCGTTTACTTTCCTGAGACTGGCGAACATGTCATCGAGACTCTTGGCCTGAGACATCAGCCTGGTAAACTCACGATCCGGGTCGGCGGAGTTCGATGTGCGCTGGGAAGACTCAAACTGCGACTCCGCGCGCATTTTCCTTATCGCCGCCTTCTTGCGGTCATTGCCCCGGTCAAGTTTTGCGGATATTTTCTCAATGAGCCCTAGCGACTCCTCGGGCGCCATACCCCTGTCACGAACAAGGAATTCTATCTCTTCACGGAAATCGTGCATGGACGCTTTGTCGGGGTTCGATGAAATCCGGTTCATGAAACCCTCAAGTTCCGACTTTTGACGGTTCTCCTCGTTCAGACGCTTTTCGAACGCCCGCCACATCTGTTCCTGAGCCTTTTTGATCAGTATTGAGGCGGCCTGAGCCGGGTCCTTGGCGAATGTTTCACGCACGTTATCCAGGAAGGCCTGCTCATCGGCCGCACTCCTCTTGGACCACGTGTCGGCGCCGAGCAGTTCCAGCAACTCACGCTGAGTCTCCATTTCCTTACGGTTCTTGGCCAGTTCATCCTTAAATCCCTTCATGGAATCCATGATGCCCGCCAGATTGTCCGCTGGAGTCGTGGAGTCGTCGCTGCCGGTTTGCATCCGCTCCGGACGCTCGGGATGGTCATCCTCCGGCATATTTGAGGCATTGGCGGCGCCTGGCGACGCCTGGTCGGATGGCGCCCCCGACCCCGTGTCATAACCCACGCCGATGTCCTGCGGACCCGGCGCAAAGATTTCGTTCTCATCCTGTGGGAAGTTCATTTAGCCGTCCTTTCGGAAATGGAAGAAATGTCGTTCAGGTTTTGTATCTCAGAGGCTGAACGCCCCGTTAGACGAACTCAGACGCCCCGACTGGACCTGAAGCAGTTGCGCCAGAGCATTCACATCATCCGGATACGCGCCCATGGGGCCTCCGTCTTCGACAAGACGTTTCGGAAGGTTTTCAGGATCAGGTGTTTCAGGGGAATATCCATCGGCGCCGGCGTCCAACGATTCCATGTTCAAACCGTTGGAGGCGGTTCTACTTAGAATCCTGTCCGAGCCGTCTATGCCGATAAGATCGAGATACCTTTTCAGGAGTTCGGAAAAAGAGATGCGCATGCCTTCCTGTTCGAGCTGTGAGGTGAAACCGGCCAGTGTGGGGAGAGCCCTCTCAATGCTTTGGGCTTTTGCCAGTCGCGTGGAGTCCTGCCGGGTCAGGGTGGCGCATACCCTGTAATCTCCCCCGTGGATCTCCTGCGACGTTACGGTTAGGGGTATTCCCCGCCCGCTGTAATCCCTGGCCATGATCATCTGGTCATCGGTGGTGAATTGCCGGAGCATGCTGAGAGCCAACTGGCCCATGGGCTCAAGAAAAGTCCTGGCGAAAATGTCCGCCCGCGTTTCAAACGGGGCGATGGCCGCTTGTTGGAGAATATGGGCTTCGGTGGCGGTTTTGCCCCGGCTGCTTACCCCCAGTGATATGTCCGAAACGGATGTGCGCCGCTCAAGGAGTGTATTGAGGTAGTTTATCAGGGTGTTTATGTCGCTCTGGGGAAAGTTGAGCTTCGGGAACGGCTGTATGTCGGCCGGGTCATCCACCAGCCAGACCTTCCCGGGATATACCGTGTCATCCTCCTGGCCGATCTGACGCGCCGCCGATGATCCGCGACGAACGATCAACTGGGCGTTTGCCGTCAGTCTGGCATTATCCTGAGATTGACTGAGAAATTGTGATATGGAATGAACAAGATCAAGGTTGCTCTCCACCGCCCCAATCCCCAACGGACCGGGAACGGGAGTGTAATGGGCGCATAAAAAGGGACGCAACCCACACCACAGGGCCGGTCTCGGCAGGAACCTTATCATCAGGCCGCTCTCCGGTGAGTCGGCGCCGCTTTCGGTCACGATAGAACACACGCATTCATGATGGGAATTGCGAAACGGGACCTGGCCGTGGAACTCCCAGATCGTCACCTGTTTAATGAACCGGTCGTCAATTTCACTGGCGTCCGGGTCATTGAGCAGCGTCCCGCCCTTTGGAGACTCCGGAGAAGCGTTGCGGAAACGATCCTCGAAGGACGTGCGGTTCAAGTTATACAGACCGCTGTTGAAACCGTCGATAATCCCCTGGTAGGTCTTCTCCACCCTGTGAGCTATGCCCGAGCTTCTCTGGACATCATTGGATATGGCTTTCCAGTCGGGCAGTATCCTGTCCAACGGTATTATCTGAAGGACGGGGCATTCATAAGACCCGTAATCCTCCATCACCAGGTCCATCGACTCAAAATCCCATCGCCTCTGCCGGTTCTTTCCCGATTTCCAGTACATCTTGGCGTAAACCGAACCGAAAAGGACCATGCTCTGAAGGACTTCATACAGCCTCGCATGAATCTGACCCTGACCAAGCCTGTTTACAAGCAGCTCCTGGAGCTTGAACGAGGTCGTGAAGGATTCCTCGGCGCCCTGATCCGTGAACTGTGGAGCCTCAGGGACCACGCTCAGCCATTCAGGACCGTTGAATACCGCATGATAGGCGCGGTCAGCCCAGCTATCTACTATGTACGACGGGGACATCACAATGTCAGACTGCCACTTCGACGTCAGTCCTTCCTTCTGCGAATCCGCACGGGAACCGGATTGCCATCGCTCGCCCCACGTTCGAAGGTCGATCCTGTTGTGGTAGAGGTCCTCCAGGAGTGTCCAGCGGGACGTCTTTCCCAATACGTATTCCCTGCTCGCCCGCAACCAGGAAACCAGAAATTCAAACACCTCCTCCAACTCTTCAGCCGATACCGACCGCTCACCGTTTGGGCCACACCCATCTGAAAGCCCTATGAAGCCCGCATCTCCGGTAAAATGAATTTCACCCTGTTTTCCTGACATCATGGCTCCTGTGTTCCGGATTTACGCATTGGGATCGACTAGACGCTCCAGCAATTTCAGCCTCGCTATTCTCCACATGTCATCATGAGTGATGCGTCTCTTGCAGGATGGATAGTCCATGTCCAGCGTGTCCTTGGATTGAACCAGGCTCTGGAATTCATCCAGGACCAACTGATCCAAATGGCTTGAGTGGACAGGATGAGAGCTTTTGCGAGACACTTGCCTTGTAGACATATTCCTCCCCCTTTTCCCAATATAACTTTATGGGTTAATTGATTGATTAATTGAACGCACGGACAGAACAGTGGACACAACAACCGTGAATGTTCATATTATACGATGTGTTAGGTCTATATTTACTATTATGATTTACTTTTGCCCTAGGGTCAACCACTCGTTCAAAAAGTCTGTCAAACCGGTTTAAACAGGGCGTTTTAGGGGGATTAGGAGTCCGCAATGGTAACGATGAGACAGATCAGGCGGCGCTCATGACAGGCGGAGGCCATACCGGTAAACATTTTTTTCAGAATGCCTGGGTGTCGGAAGATTCCGTGGGGGCTCCGAGAAGTTCACTCCAGTCCCTGGTGAACTTGTAGACTTGTCCCAACCCGTAAAGAGACACTGTCATAAACACCGTCTGATCAGGTTCCCGGACCTTTTGGGTGAAGGGATTCTGATCCCTGGTTTCAGAATACTTCAGCAGGACACTCCAGCATTGGGGGTGATAACTAAGCCCTACGCTCGTGAAATAGGCAAAATTGAACTGGTGTGAATACTGGTTTTCAAAAAAGATATCCAGAGCGGACGTGACCTTGAATTGAACATTAAGGTTGGTCTGTCGGTTAAGGTCTTCATTACGGTTATCTTCGGCGAATTGATGAAGGACCTGAAAAGTGTCTCCCCTGTGATCCATCAATCCCAAATTCAGGCTGTAAC
Organism: uncultured Desulfomonile sp.; assembly: GCA_964528855.1. GTDB lineage: Bacteria > Desulfobacterota > Desulfomonilia > Desulfomonilales > Desulfomonilaceae > CAITZA01. The sequence continues at coordinate 5,905 of CAZGVM010000007.1, forward strand.
TCCTGGCCCTGTTCATTACAGGGTCGTATTCGGCCTGAGCCCTCAGATCGAGAAGAGAATGGGGTTTAATGGTGAGTTCGGCCTGCATGTTTGTGAGATGTGACTTGCTCAGATAACTCTGTCCGAAAGGATCCATGGGAGTGCGGGTGTTGTTGAAATCGTAGCCCTGCGAAATACTGAACGATGCGAAGTCCATGAATTCCTTTGATCCGAGCCTGCCGGTCCAGGACTGCCTCAATTCAGCCATTATGAGACTGACCTGATCCATACGGTCTGAATCATCAAACACCGGATACGTCTGTGAGCTTCTGAACGGCCTGAAAGTCCACACGACCCTGGGGCGAATATTGTGCTTTATCCCCTGAAACCCCAGCGCCGATCCTGAGTAGATCGAACTGATGTCCGTAAATACATCCGCATTTATCTGATACAGATCAGTCCTGACCGCATTGACTGAACTGACGCTACGGTTGTTTTCAAAATAGTCGGCGGCGTATGCCTTGGCAAAATATGTCATAGAGGGCTCAAACTTGAGGTAAGGCCCCAAGGACACCGGCAATGCAAGCCTTGAATCCCACTGTAGCCTTGAGCCAAGCCATTCCTGATTCATTCTTGGAGCGTGAAAATTATCATAGACAAGACTGGTGTTCACAAAAAAAGGACTGTATGGCGCCTGCCTGGTAAAAAGAGTGCCGGTCAATGTGGGGGCGTTCTGGACCGTCACTGCGTTGTCGGGCACATCGAGGTTGTCGAAATGCCTGGCCTCGGCCTGTAGCAGGAAACTGTTTGACTGGCTGTATAAAATAGCGTTGGATTCCAGATACCTGACTCTGAGCCTCTTGTCAAAACGGCTGCCCCAGAATTCGAAATAGTTCCTGTCCGAGACCCAGTTGGCGTTGGTTTTCATCCTGAGATCGGACAAAAACTCCTGATCATGTCGCCACGTCAGATAAAAGCGATGACTCCTTGGGTCATCTTCGGGACCATATTTCCAGTCATAGGTGTATTCCCCGTAAAATCTGCCCTTCAGGGTGTCAGTCGGGTTATACCTGAATTCAAGCCCCACCTGCCCGGCTCTGTTGGTGCAGATTCTCGGCGAAATGGTCGCGTCCACACTTGGAGAGATATCCAGAAAGAAGGGGAGCTTAACATCAAAACCCCTGACGGAACTGTTCGCCATCTGGGGCATCAGGAAGCCGGTCTGCCTTTGACGCTTGGCAGGGTACATCAGCCACGGCAGGTAAAAGACCGGCACGTCCCGAATATAGAAGAAGCCGTGCTTCAACACACCGTAGCCTTCCAATGTTACATCCAGGTCTTTTCCCGTGATTTTCCAGTCCGGAGTGGCGCCGTCACAGGTTGTGAAACTACCCTGTTCCACCCTGTAATTGGCGTCGCCCTTCTTCTCGAGCTTTTTGCCCTCAAGATAAACATTGTGCCGCGAGAGCAACAATTTTCCGTTGAACAGCACTCCAGTGGAAGCGTTGAGGTTGATGGTGACTTTCTCGGCTTCAATAATATCGGCGCCTGACCGGACTATGACCCCGCCCATGGCGGTAAGAGCGCCTGTGTTGGCTTCGAAGACCATACTGTCGGCCCTCAGACGTGTAGCGCCCTGGCTCAGCGTCACATTTCCCCTGGCCGTGTAGGTGTTGGTCTGGTAATTGAACGAAAGCCTCTCAGCCGACATCTGGACAGGTAAATCAGCCGGCAGGATAGTAGCCGACTTTGACGCGTTTTTTGGCCCAGCGTCTTGAGCCAGGGGAAAGCCCACTGTAAGAAGAAAGATCATAGTCAGCAGCATAAAGCAGGCGCCCGCCCTGAGGGCGCCCTTGCGATTACGCATACCCGGTTTTGAGAGGATCTGGGTCACTCGTCTTTCAGTCCGCAAAGCCTTCTGACCGGCCCGATCATATAAAGCGAACCGGCGGCTAGAATCAGGTCATCATCGTGGGCCATCTCCAAAAGACGGCTAAAGCCTTCTTCTATGGATTCAGCCCACCAGGACCTTACGCCAAGCCTGGAGAAAGTGTCGGCCATATCCTGCGAAGCAAGGCTCCTGTCGCTCTCAGGGGCCACGCACATGACCGCCTGTGACACTGGAGCAATTATGTTGGCGAGCTTCCCGTAATTCTTGTCTCTAAGGGCGCCGAACAGCACAAGCGGCTTTCTGCCGGGATAGCCACGTTGAACCGAACTCCGCAGCAGACGCATGCCCTCCGGCGTGTGGGCTCCGTCTATGATTACATCGGGACTGCGGCGCAACAGTTCGAAACGGCCCGGGAACCTTGTAAGGGAGATCCCCTCCCTGAAGTGTTTACCGGTTATGTCAAATCCTTTGTGGACGAGTTCCCCGGCAGCCGCAATGGCAAGGGACGCGTTCTTGATCTGATGGGCCCCCTGCATGCCGAGTTCCAGGTTTTCGAGAACCAGGGAAGGAGAAGAAAAATCAAACGATGAGACGTTTCGCCTCTTTCCTGCGAAATCCCTTCCGAAAAGTCTAACCTGAGCTCCGAGTTCGGACGCTTTTCGGGAAATGACATCAAATGGAATCTTCCTGGTCGCCCCGGTAATGACGGTGGTATTTGCCTTGATTATCCCGGCCTTTTCTCCGGCCACCGCGGCAAGACCTTTTCCCAGGTAGTCTTCATGCTCCAGGGAAATGTCGGTTATCACGCTGACCATCGGACTGATCGTGTTGGTGGCGTCAAGTCTTCCACCAAGCCCGACTTCGATTATCGCAATGTCCGGTTGCGCCTCGGCTATACAGTCAAAGGCCACGGCCGTGGTGAATTCGAAGAAAGTAGTGCGCTCGGGATTGTAAATTTTCCTGACCTTTTCGGTCGATCTCACCAACGAGTCTTTTGAAACCATTTGGCCGTCAAGCCTGACACGCTCCCTGAAATCGTTAAGATGAGGAGAAGTATAAAGAGCCGTTTTGTAGCCTGCCCGTCGCAGAATGTTGGTTATGAAAGACGAAGTTGAGCCCTTACCGTTACTGCCCGCCACATGAACCGATTTAAACCTGAGTTGCGGATTATCAATGCCGCCCAGAATGGATTCGATGTTGTCCAGGCCCAGGAGTATCCCAAATCGTTCGAGGCTGTACAGAAATTTTACAGTCTCATCGTATCGGTCCTCACGATTGCGCTGATCGTGCATCCTGACTCCAAAAATATGACTGGTTCTGCTCTCCAAATAGCATAGGACGCCATTGTCGTCAAGAACGACGGTCTTCTAATTGGCAATATTAACAAGCAATTAATTGGAAAACAAAAAGAATCAGAGCGCCTGTGATAATCGTGAAATCATGGCGTCCCAATGGGAATCGCCCTTGAAAATGAGAATACGTCCCCCGAGACCCGTCAACTCCGTTTTTGCCCTGTTATGTTTCATATTATATCGCTCTACAAGAATATCAGCCAGTTCGGACGGTTTCTTCATGTGAACGGTTCCGACTATTCTCATCCCCGGATTGCCTTCCAGAAGAGCAGGTATGGTTTTTATTACGTCCTTATCGAACCAGCAGTCAAAATAGACTATTTTAGAGAGTTTAGCCCTGAATACCTCGGCGTATGGATCGTCATTCGGCGCCTTGGCCAACCATGAACCCACAGAATCCAGGACCCTTCCGCCACCTGAGAAACCTGCCAGGGTCAACGTGGTCTTTTCTTTCTCGATATTCGGGAAAGCCCTTTTTACTCCCTTGAAAATCCTGTTCACGGTTCTAAACAGAAGTTCCGGCCTATCACCCTCCTTGAGCGCGAAAGAACTCCACCTTCCCTTGCTCCTGTCCCAGTTAAAAATATAGGGCGTGTCCACAAATCCCACGAATATGAAAGGCTTATCGGGCCTTTTCGAGGCGAGCGCCTCCAATTCCTTACGGAAATCCCGGTAATAATCCTTGGAGCCCATGCCGTGAAAATACAGGATTATCTCAACCTTGTCGGTCTGACGAAAATCATAGTTACCAACCAGCCAGACATACTTGAGATCCTGGTCCCAGGGGGTTATCCTCCAACGCTGGTAAGGAATCTCTCCTGCTGCGTCTGATTCAAGCGGCTGTTCTTCGTCAAGCACACTTACCGATGCGTTCTTCAGGATCAGAGGAGATTGTGATATCAGAGAGCACGAAGTGGCCGACATCAGCCAGACAGTCAGCAACAACAGATATATCGCCGGATGAAAGCTCGCGGTTTCTTTTATGATCAGCGTATTGCCCGATTTATGAGCGCACAGGGTCATAGGGCAGAAAATCCCTCCATGTTGGGATTTCCCTCCCCAAGCTTCTCTATTTTATCAATTAGTCTAGTCGCTTGTCAATCAAACTGGCAAGCCTGGTTGAGAAACTGTCAATTTCATCGTGCAGCCATTGGTATTGATTGATATGGAAGCCCCGGTTTTTTATCGATTTCCGGCTTGTTTCTATTTACTTGGTCTTGTTTAGACTATACACTTGAGTTTATAATGACATTTGTGGAAACCTCGTAACAATCGCCTTCTTCTTTTTTAGGCCATCGGAATAACACTTAAAATACGAAACGGTGTCTTGAATCTAAATGAGCGCTCACGACAATCTGAACCTGGAAACACCCAACTTTCTGGATTTCATAGTTGATCAGCGTAAGGCCCTGTTGGTCCTGATCGGACTTATCAGCGTTTTTCTGGCCTTTTATGCCTTCAGGCTTGAAACCGACCCTTCCCTGAAAACGGGTCTGGACAGAACCACCGTCGCATTCAGCCAGTATGAAAAATTCCTGGAGATTTTTGGCAGCGAGGAATTTACCCTCATTGCGGTAAAAACCCCGAATGGCCTTCATGATCCCCACGCCATAAAGCTCATTGACTCGTTGAGCGTCAACCTGGAAAAGTATGACAAACTTACTGAGGTGATCAGTCTGTCGAACGTGAAGCTGTTCAGGCAAAAAGGGGATGTGTTCGGATCTTTCCATCTTCTGGACAGGCTTGACGGAAGGATTCAGCCGCCCGAAGCCGACCAGTTGCTTGCCCTCAGGAAGGAATTGCCGCTGCTGTCTATTCTGGCGTCAGCTGATCTGAAGACCTTCGGAATTGTCGTCAGGATGGATGACACTTACAAGTACGACTTTGCCGCCTATGAAAAGATCCTGAAGATAATAGAGGAAACCTTTGGGAACTTCACGACCCGGGGTTTCGAATACAGGGTAATAGGCCCGGCTTTTGTCAGGGAAGCGATTGTCCAGTACAGCATTCAGACCGGTGTGGTATTTGGAATCCTGTGCATGCTCATAGCCACTATCGTATCCGTTTATGTTTTCAAGAGCTTCAGGATCACTCTGGTCACAAATTTCATATTGTCCGTATGTGTGCTTTGGGTCCTCGGTCTGATGGTCCTGTGCAGAATACCTCTAAACTCAACCACGGCGTTGGCCTTCGGCCTGGTTCCAATAGCCACACTCGAGATAGTGATCCACATGGTGGTGCGTTACCACCAGTTTTACGAAACGGTCCATGACAAGATAAGCGCAATAAAACTGGCTTTCCGGTGGTTGGCCAGACCGTGTTTCATGTGTGTGGCAACGACCGCTATAGGCTTTGGGACGCTGATGATCAGTTCTACTCCCATGATTCGCCAGTTGGGATTCATAATGTCTTTCGGAGTCCTGATCGCCTATGGGCTCGCCATGGTCATGACACCGGCCTTCTTCTCCTACATGAAGGCGCCCAGCACATCTGAAGCCTCCTCCGGAATACTGGTGGACTGGCTTGACAAACTGTTGAACGGCCTAGCCGGATTTATATCCGGACACTCAAGGCTCATTGTCCTCTTCGGCGTCGGCCTCACCATATTCCTGTTCAGCGGAGCATCCAGGATACAGATTGACGCCCAGGTGTTCAGAATGCTGAGCGAGTCCACAAAAACAGTGCAGGATGTACGTTTCGTAGAAGCCAACCTGGTGCCGGTCCACACCCTGGAATTGCTCATCTCCGCCAGAGAAGGATCATTCAGGAACCCTGACCACTGGAAAAGAATAGAAGATCTGGAACGCAACCTCGCCGGAATTCGGGAGGTCTCATTCACGGACTCATTTCTTCATTTGCTTCATTATCTGCACAGGGTGGCTGGAGGACCGAATTCAGGAGAAAACCTGTTCAAAGATCCAAAATTGATTCCCCAGTTACTTTTCATGACATCCATGGATGATGAGGGCACGAAGCTGACCCGCAGGTATATCTCTGAAAATTTGGACAAAATAAGGGTTTCCGTAAGCATACTTAATCCGCCTGATGTCCCTATTGACAGTACCATCAGCCGCATAAGGGAAGTCTCCGCAAAGGCCCTCGGGGAGGACCTGGATTTCGTCATCACAGGTGAATTGGCCTTGATATCGGACCAGACGAACACCCTTATAAGCGATCAGTATGAATCCATGTTTCTGGCAGCCCTGCTCATAATTTCCATCATGATGATCCAGATGGAATCCTTTACGCTTGGATTAATCTGCGCCGTCCCGAACATCCCGCCGGTGGCGGCTGTTTTTGGAATAATGGGATGGTGCGGAATCCCTTTGGACATGGTCACTGTATTTTCCGCCACGGTTGCCGTGGGAATGGCGGATGACAACACCATACACTACATGACGCAGTTGAAGAGAGAGATCGCCCTGAATCCGAACAACGACATAGAAACAAACGTGTTCAGGGCATATCGCTTCACGGCCCGCCAGATGGTCTCGTGGTCCCTGGTGATAATATTCGGATTTCTGGCCTTGCTGGTTTCACCTTTCAATCCCGTAGTATCGTTCGGCATCCTTGGCTGCGCTTCCATTTGCATGGGGCTCTTCGGGGACCTGATCTTTTTGCCTTCACTTATTTTGAGTTCCAGGACTATCAGAAGAACAATCCAAAGGCTGTGCAACAAGGACGCTGTACGGGAGTGACGCTAAAAGATGTGACGCGCTCAGCGCTCTTGTAAATGTGGTATGTTGACCATGGGCTGAACGAACACATACTTATTAGATGTGATAATTAAGAATTTGATGATGACAGAGACTAATGCCCCAATTGGAGAATTTTTATGCGTAAGACAAAGATAGTCGTCACCTTAGGTCCTGCTACCGAGACGGAAGAAAAAATAAGGGGGTTGATAGATGCCGGAGCGGACGCTTTGCGTTTCAACTTCTCACACGGTGACCCCGAATGGAAATCAACGCTGTTTGAGCGGGCAAAAAGGGTCGTTGCACAGAGTGGAAGAACAGTAGCCTTCATCCAGGATCTTCAGGGCCCAAAGGTGCGTGTGGGCGCAATTCCCGCCCAGGGGATAAGGCTGGAGGTCGGCTCTCTCGTAACCCTCAGTTCCTCTATGGGCAACAAGGGGGCGAACTTTATTCCAGTGCGATATTCCAACCTGGAGTCAGAAGTAAACCCCGGGGAAATCATCCTGATGGATGACGGTAAACTGCGTTTGAAAGCCGTCTCAGTAGATTCATCCGGAGTGCTGGCCGAGGTGTTGCAAGGCGGAATCCTTCTACCGAACAAAGGTGTAAACTTCCCTCAAACGTGTCTTTCGTTACCGGGCCTGACCGACAAGGATATAGATGACCTTGAACTGGGAATGAAACTTGGCTTTGACGCAGTGGCGCTGTCGTTTGTCTCACGCGGCAACGATGTTGAAAGACTCAGACAGCAAATGCAAAAAATAGGAATTGTGAGACCTATTATCGCCAAACTGGAGAGAGCCGCCTGCATTGCGGAACTGGCGGGAATCCTTCAGGTCTCTGACGCCGTGATGGTGGCCAGAGGCGATCTGGGCGTAGAGGTCGATATCAAGAGAGTCCCGGCCCTGCAAAAGGAAATCATCAAGGAAGCCAACAAAAGAGGAATCCCGGTAATTACGGCTACCCAAATGCTGGAATCAATGACCAACTCATTGCTGCCCACCAGAGCCGAGGCGGCTGATGTCGCCAACGCAGTGTTTGACGGGACTGACGCCTTAATGCTCTCCGGGGAGACATCAGTCGGCGAATATCCCATAGAAGCTGTAAAAATGATGCGCGACATTGCAATTGAGGCGGAAGCCTACGAGGATGAGAAGCGTTATGATCGCTGGGCAAGTCTCGATCTGACGGGCCACAGCATTACTGAGGCTCTATGCCACACAGCGGTAGTGGCGGCGCACGACATGATTTTGCGTACCATAATCGCCGTCACCGGTTCCGGCAGAACCGCCAGGCAAATCGCCAGATACCGACCGGACGCCGATGTATACGCTTTCACCTTCGATGAGAGTACCCGGAACTTCCTTGCAATAAGCCGCGGAATCCAGCCGCACCTCTCGGAATGTATCGTCGATTTTAATGCCCTTATGGATTATGTTGATAATTACGTCATAAAGAACAGAATCGGCGCTAAAGGAGAATTGATCGCAATAGCGATGGGGTGGCCCATAGGTGTCGGAGAAACCACCAACATGATGACCATTCACAAAATAGGTGAATATACTACATAGACATACAGGTCACTGCGTAACGCCGGACTAATTGGCGCAAAATCCTTAATCTCAGGCGTAAAAACAGAAAACGGCAGGGTTCAAATGATTTGATCCTGCCGTTTGTTTGACCGTTTGACCGGTTACTACTTTGCGCCCCAAATATATTTGTTGGTAGGGGCCTCCGGAATCCTGGTTTCCTCTACCACCGGTTCTTTATAGGGCTCTTCGTTGATCGGTTCCTTGCGAAGAGCCGCTCCTGCAGGCGCTCCCCACAAATATTTCCTGGATGGCTCTGCCACAACCCTCCCGGATAACTCGGATTCCGTCATCCGGTAATCGACGGTCAACAATGGGACCCTGGGCAGGTCTGCTATTACAAAATTTGCCTTTATGACCACAGCATTGGCGTTTATGCCGTCAGGAAAAGCCGGAAATGGCGCCGCCGTCTGAATGGCCTTTAAAAGCGATTCATCCATCTCTGAAATACCGGAACTTCTTGTCAACTCCAGGGACTTCAGCGCGCCGTCCCGCCCAATCTCGTAGTTAATGGCTACCTTGCCCTTTAGAGCAGACTCGGTAGTGTAATTCAAAGGTGTCTTCCAGACGCGCTGGATCGCGTCACGAGTCAACATCGCGTATTCATTAGCGGCTTGGTTCTGTGTCGCTTTGTCTATGACAAGCGTGTCAACCGGATGAACCGTGGTCTGAGCAAAAACCCCGGAGCAGAAAATGCCCAAAACCAGTATCAATACTCCTGAACATGCTGTTTTCATGATTCCGCCCTTTTCTACGGTATACTATGATTATCTTATAAAATAGTTAATATAAAACATATATGTATGCGTAACTAAGCATAAATTAGCCAGATACGACGAGGCATAGGTATCAGTGATGGCATTCGGCGTCAAGATAAAAATTGGCTTTTTTGTTCAGGTTCAATCAAGAAAGGCTTATTTTCGGGGAGTTGGCTGGTAATGAACGTGGCGTGATCATTTAATAGGGCTTATGAATCCGAGTGATAATCAGACCGGGATTGGCTTCGCCCGGAGAAACAGTCCGATCCGGGCGAAAGGCCAAATCCGGTTCAAATCAATTCAACCGTTTATTCATGTTTCCACTGGGGTTTTCTTTTTTCGATGAAAGCGTTTATTCCTTCATTTGCGTCGTAAGATTCCATCAGATCCTTGAGGTAAAGGGCCTCCATCCTGGGCAGATCTTCCCTGATGGCTCTAAAAAAACGCATTCTGACGGCTTTGTTGCCTATTTTTAAACTTGACGCGCTTTTCGGAATGATATGTGAGGCAATCCATTTGGACGCGATTTCCCAGGGATCCTGTCCTTCTTCGGCCAGGAGGTTGACCAGTCCGGCCTGTTTGGCCTCGTTGGCCGTGATGGATCTGCCCGTCAGGGCCAAATCATCGGCCAAAGCCTGACCTACCTTGAACGGGAGCATGACTGAGGCCGGCGGAGGTAAAACGCCCAGGACTATTTCCGGTTGACCAAACATTGCTGTTTGATCCGCCACGATAAAGTTGCAGAACAAGGCCAGTTCCATGCCTCCACCAAGACACTGTCCTCTGACTATGGCCATTGTGGGAATGGCCAGATCCACGAGCTGATAGAACATGCGATCAAAAAACTTCAGCATCATGGCGGCCTTGTCCCGTGTATGCTCAGGCACGCTTGCCCCGAATGAGAAATGTTTGCCGGAGCCTTCGAAGACTATCAGCTTGACTTCCTTTTTACCGGACAGTCCACTGAGAACGTCCGATATCTCGTCAAGCATCTTTGCTTCAAGCACGTTGGCCTTCGGAGAATTAAGCAATATTTTCAGCACAGAGCCGTCAAAATGATCTTCTAGCGCGATTAAACCGTAATTCATTTTAGACACCTACTATTTGATGGAGAATGAATGAAAAAAAATGGGCGCGGAAGGCCGCGCCCTAAAAATTAAGCAGAAACTGAACAGGGCTGCTATTGCTGTGGCTTGCCCAGTACTTTCTCAAAGGTCTCTGGAATAGCTGGGGCGCCCTCAGCTATGAGTTGTCTCCATTTGATGAAATCGATAACATCGGTTCCTGTTAGCTTTTTGCCGTTAAATGCGTTGAAGCCGAGATACGCTTCATAACTCATGTTCACCATCAGCCAGTGTCTGTTGGGGAGTTTCGCCTGATCCCAGAAGAATTTCTTTTTCGCCCTGATTCCGTCTATGGCCTTGATCAGACATCCGGGGAACAGATTGGCGAAGGTCCACACTATCCTGTTGATTTCCTTGTCCAGAAGCTCGAAGTCTACCGGCAGTTCCTTCATCATTTCACGCGCTTCCTTGGCGGCCGCGCCGGTCTTGAATTCGCCGTAAACTATCTCGCCGTCCTTTACGTATGAGTCGGTAATGACCAAAGGATTCCTGATAAACTTGTCACCCTGCTTGAGCACTGGAATAGCCTTGGAGATGAGGTTTTTGGCCTTCATCTTGTAGGCGCTCCACATCTCGCAGCTTATGCAGTTCCACATGGCGTCTTCCATGGACAGGAACCATGGGAGAAAGTCTGATGAACCACCATCCGGGCTCGACCCGTGGCGTGCGCCGGCCTGTCCAAAGATCGCCACGTCACTTGAAATGTCCAGGTCACAGGCCATGCCTATTTCCTGCCCACCAGCTACGCGCATACCGTTCACTCGTGAAATTACGGGTTTCTTGCAGTTTAGAATGGAGTCTACCATTGCGTTGAAGAGATCCATGTATTCGCCATACTCATTGGGTCTCATGCTGTAATATTCGGCGTATTCCTTGGTATTTCCACCCGTGCAGAACGCCTTGTCGCCGGTTCCGGTGAAAACTGCCGCTACTACCGAGCGGTCAGCGCTGGCGGCGCCAAATCCCGCTATTACTCCCTTTACCATTTCCGTGGTGTAGGAGTTGTACTGCTTGGGGTTGTTCAATCTGATCCAAGCCACGTATAGTCCCGGGATTTCCTTACCATCGGGGCTCACCAGAGGTTTTTTCTCATACACCGTGCACGGGGCTTCTGTTCCCCAATGTTCCGGTCCGATTAGCAAATGATTCTTGGGACCATTATCTCTGGGCATCCACTCAAGCGTCATATCGACCTCCTAAATTTTTTCTGGCGCGTTTTTTCACAACTTCTAGGTCTTAAACCAACAGACTGTGTTTATCGGAAATTAGCCTGCGCTAAATCACTTTACCGGTTCAAATGCATAGAAAACTCTGGGCATGTTGACCACATCTCGCCCGACTTCCTGCGGCACAGGATCAATGTCAAAAACAGCCAGCTTCACCTGATCACCGGGTTTCAACTCTCCGGCAGCGCAGTTGATTATCCTTACAAAAAAGGTGCGCTTTCCCTGCAAATCCATCAAGGCGTGAATTAAAGGAGGCTTTCCGAATCCCAGGGGAACTCCGACCGATTCCTCGGTTAAATCAATCACTGTTCCCACGGTCGGCCAATCCACCCATTCCATGTCCACGCTGTAACAGTCGGGACACATGACTCTGGGAGGGAAAGGCTCCGATCCGCAAGCTTTGCATTTGGTCGTGGTGAAACGGCCTTCTTTAAGAAATTCATAAAAGGGGGCTATCTGGTTAAATTCCTTGGACTGCTGCGGGAACAGGTCCATGGTCACCATGTATTTTCCTTCGAGTATTGAAATACCTGGGGTGCTCATCTGACCTCCTTGCCATAGACCAACACGGTGTGAGCTGCGATGAAACCGCTGAGATTGTGGGTGAGCCCGAAGGTCGCGTTCGGAACCTGCTGTATAGCGTCACCGCGAAGTTGTTTCATCACCTCTATCCCCTGGCGAATGCCGGTTCCACCAAATGGGTGGCCACAGCCCAGCAGGCCGCCATCCGTGTTCGTGGGAATCTTGCCTCCAAAATCATTCTGACCATCACCGACGAAGAAGCCGCCTTCGCCCTTTTTGCAGAAACCAAGGTCTTCCATTTCGATGATCTCGGAAATTGTAAAACAGTCATGGGTCATGGCGACATCAATATCATCAGCGTTCACCCTGGACTTGGAATAAGCCTGGCCCCCGGCTATTTTAAGAGCCTCCCACGTGGTCCAGTCCGGCATGTTCGCGGACATGTTGTTCACGCTCGCCTGACCGGTACCCAGTAGGTAGACCAGAGGCTTGTTCGTCATCTCCCTGGCTTTTTCTTCGGTCGCCAGCACTAAAGCCGCCGCTCCGTCTGTTATCGGACAGCAATCGTAGAGTGTCAGAGGAGGAACTATCATCCTGCCGCTCATGACTTCTTCCATCGTCACCGGAGTCTGGAACTGGGCCTTGGGGTTTTTTGAAGCGTTGCGGCGATTCTTTACAGATATTACTCCCAAATGCTCTTTCTTGGTTCCGAACTGCTTCATGTGCTGCTTGGCGACCATAGCGAATACTGGAGGCGGTAGGCCAAGACCCTGTCCACCATCCCAGTCGTGGTCCACACTGGCTAACTCACTGTAAAAAATCTCCCACTTCTGGGGAGTGTAGAGCTTCTCACCACCGGCTACCATAACCACATCCGCCTGTCCGGACTTGATCATGGCAAAAGCCAGGATCACTGCCGAACTGCCGCTGGCGCACAAAAGCTCCACCCTGGCGCAGATGTTCTTCGGCTTGATTCCGGCATATTCAGCAACCAGAGGCGCAAGATGGGTCTGGTAAGAAGTCCTCTCGGTATAGGCTGAAGCTACAAGAAGTCCGTCGATGTCTTTGGGATTCATTAAAGGGTTGTCATCATAGCAGGCTTTGGCGGCTTCCTGAAAAAAGTCACGCTGACTACCGTCTCTTACCCCCCATTTTGACATCCCCCCAGCAACAACGCACACGTTACGTTCCATAAATATTAACCTCCGGGTGCAAAGTCAGGTCGGCTCGTATATGAATCAAAAGGTTTTGAGGCCGCATTTATCCATTTTTGGACGCATCGAAAACGAAGCTGCCTACAGCTCCTGTTCGAGCGGTCTTCGCAATGAAGAGTTTACTTTGTTTTGGGGCAATGACGCAACTAATTTTTGTAGTCTATAGTGAATTTTTGTCCATCGTGCAATTGAGCGAGAAGGCCATTTTAAGCCCTAACACATTGAAAACAATAAATCGATGATTAACACATGACCAAAAAATGTTTAATTTATTTTTCAGATATATGAATTTTGTCTCAATAATTGGAAATCGATACGCGATGCCTGGTTACTTTTTTGATCGGCAAGGATTATACTGGCGGACAGTTTGTAAAATGATGATTCTTCTTAACAACAGTCCAAGAATGTGTTTTAATAGAGGATTACTAATTGCGCAGCACGAACTGTGGCCCACTGAAATGAAACCAAAGATAACCCGGAGGAGATGATGAAGCTATCCAAACGTGTTACCGACACGCCGCCATATCTGTTTCACCTTATTGATGAGAAACGCAAAGCCGCGCAGGCAAGGGGTATGGATGTCATATCACTTGCGATTGGTGACCCTGACTTGCCTACCCCCGGTTTTGTTCTCGACTTGATGGATGAAGAGATGCGCGATCCTCGGAACCATCAATATCCGAGCTATAAGGGAGAGTCCGACTTTTGTCAGAATGTGGCCCGATGGTTTGAAAAAAGGTTTGGGACCACTCTTGATCCTGCAAGCGAGATAATGGCGACAATCGGCGGCAAGGACGCTGTTTCGCATCTTCCGTTTGCTTTCCTGGATCCTGGTGACACCGCCCTGGTCACAGATCCCGGCTACCCGGTTTACGAGGCGGCGGTTGGGTTTACGGGCGGCAAGGTTGTCAGAGTTCCCCTCATTGAAGAGCAAGGCTTCCTTCCTGACCTGGACGCTATCCCATCGGATGTTGCGGACAACGCCAACGTATTTTTTGTGAACTATCCCAACAATCCTACGGCGGCGGTGGCCAACGAGGACTTTTTTGAACGGCTGATTGCCTTTGCCGGCAAGCATGATCTGGCTGTACTGGCGGACAACGCGTACTCCGAAGTCTATTTTGAACCAGAAGACAGGCCCATTAGCATAATGAACATCAAGGGCGCCAAAGAGCGTTCAATAGAAATGCACTCGTTCTCCAAGACCTTCAACATGACGGGTTGGAGGGTAGGTTTCGTCGTGGGAGGAAAGGACCTGATCCAGGCTTTTTTGACTTTGAAGTCCAACTTTGACTCCGGAGTTTTCATGGCCATCCAGAGAGCGGCTTCACGAGCGTTAAACCATCCTGAGGCTGACGGGTTCAATCAGGAGCGCACCGAAATCTTCAGGGTAAGGCGTGAAATAATTGCGTCGGCCTTGGACAGAATCGGCTTCAGGTACCAGTTGCCCCGGGCCAGTTACTATTTCTGGGTACACATTCCCGAAAAATATCCTTCATCGGTAGAGTTCTGCGCTGACCTGCTGGAAAAACAGGGACTGGTAGTTACTCCCGGCGTGGGGTATGGGCCAAGTGGAGAGGCTTTTTTCCGAATTTCCATGACTTCGCCCAATTCAAAAATTGAAGACGGCATGAAGAGGCTTCAGGAGTTCATGAAATAGCTTTTCTTAAATGATGAATTTAAGGTGGGGCGATTTCGCTCACGCCGGACACATATTTTGAAAAAGGGTTTCAAGATGAAAGCGACTCTAGTTTTGTCGGACGGCGCGACTTTTGTAGGGGAGTCCCTGGGGGCTAGCGGCGAGAAAGTTGGCGAAGTAGTTTTCAACACCGCCATGACGGGGTATCAGGAGATACTGACAGATCCGTCGTACAGAGGCCAGATAGTCACCATGACTTACCCACACATAGGGAACACCGGCGTTAATTTTCAGGATAATGAGTCTGCGAAACCCTTTTTGTCAGGCTTCATAGTCAGGGAATGCTGCGCTCGTCCAAGCAACTGGCGCAAAGATGGCGATCTGGATGAATTTCTCAGGAAAAATGGAATCATCGGTATCCAGGGAATCGATACAAGAAAACTCACTCGTAACATTCGAGAAACCGGCGCCAAGAAAGGAATCATCTCGACCGAAGATCACGACGTGCGAAGCCTGCGCAGGAAAGTGGCAACTTACCCGGACATCGAAGGCTTCGATCTCGTCATGGATGTATCGTGCTCAGAGCCTTATGACTGGACAGAAGGAGCTTGGCGCTGGAATGGCGCTCCCAATCAGTCGCAGGGCACTTACAGGGTAGCAGTAATAGATTGCGGTATCAAACAGAACATTCTCCGACTTCTGGTGGATGCCGGAGCCCGGGTCAGGGTTTTTCCCGCTTCCTCCACCACCGATCAAATAATGGGATTCAATCCGGATGGAATTTTCATATCAAATGGTCCCGGAGACCCGGAATCCGTTCCATACACCATTGAAACCGTTCGATCGCTGATTGGCAAAAAACCCGTCTTTGGCATCTGCCTGGGCCATCAGATACTGGGGCTGGCGCTAGGCGGAAAAACATACAAACTGAACTTCGGTCATCATGGCGCCAACCATCCCGTCAAGAGGCTTGACACAGGCCAGGTGGAAATAACCTCACAGAACCATAACTTTGCAGTCGAACCGGCGTCTGTGGAATCAGAGGTTGAAATCACGCACATAAACTTGAACGACCATACCGTAGAAGGTATGGCTCACAAGAAATACCCCGTCTTTTCGATACAATACCATCCTGAGGCATCTCCCGGGCCTCATGATTCACAATACCTCTTCAATAGATTCAGGCAACTGATAGAAAAATCCTGACACTGATCTGGATGCGGTCGGTATTCATTGACATAAACTGTCTCCTGACACCGACCGCAAAAATTTCGTAATCCCACTACGTTTAAAGACCGGTATCAGGGCATTTGTTTCAAAAGGTCCGAGTCATCCGTTCAGATCATATTATTGTCCATCACTCTCAGAAAAGAATATTGTGAAAGTAGTCCCTTGACCCGGTCTGCTCTTGCATTCGATGAGGCTGCCGTGTTTATCCAGTATACCCTTGACGACGGACAGACCAAGTCCCGTTCCTCTAGTCGCCCCTCTCTGCTTGGTTGAGAAAAATGGTTCGTAAATTCTGGACAGAGTCTTTTCATCCATGCCACGCCCTGTGTCCGAAAAAGTCATCGCCAGGTAGGCTCCGGGAGTCATGCCAGGATTCAGGGCGCAGAATTCAGGAGATAAACTTACATTTTTGGTTCCGATGGTGAGAACACCCCCGCCAGGCATGGCTTCCGCCGCATTTATGGCCAGGTTCATCACACATTGGTCAATCTGGTTTGGATCAGCCTTCACTGTGGTTTTTTCCGCATTCAGATCCAGCACAATCCTGACTTCCTCGGGTAAGGTCCGATTCAGCAGAATGCCCAATTCTGCTATCCGGTCATTCAAATCGAAATTGACCGGGAAGGTAAAGGCCTGCTGACCAAAAGCCATTAGTTTTTTTACAAGTTCAGCGCCTCCCTTGGCAGTCTGGATAATGGTCTTTATTTCGTGTTGTCCCGTTCTACCGAGAGAAAGCTCGTCGGACAAAAGTTCGGAATATCCCAAGATAGCCTGTAACATGTTGTTAAAGTCGTGGGCGATCCCTCCGACCAAAGTCCCGATGGCCTCCATTTTCTGCGATTGAAATAACTGAGCCTGAATGGCCTGTTTCTCCAATTCCGACTTTTTCTGTTCCGTAACGTCCGTTCCGCAGCTAATTGTGCCTACAACCAAACCCTTATCGTTAAATACCCTTGTATTATTCCACTGAATGGAACGAAATTCCCCATTACTGTTGATGACATTGTTCTCAATAAATTTCCCAGCCTCGGCGTCACCATCCAGAATATGATCAAACACCGAAATCAAACCGGCTCTTTCAGTTTTTTCGACAAAGTTGTCGAACCAGTTTTTCCCTACCACTTCTTCGGCCGGGTAACCCAAAATCTGGCATCCTTTTCTGTTGATCAGATCGACTGTGCCATCGTTATCCAGACCTATCAGCATTACCTCTGCAACATCCAGATAGGACCGGGCTTTGTTCTTCTCACTGGTCAACAACTCTTCAAGAAGTTTGCGCTCCCTGATTTCATCCTCGAGCCGGAAATAGAGGCGGGACATCTCCAGAATCATTGAGGCGAATTTCGTTATGTACTGACATCTCTCGGAATCCACATTCTGGTCATGATCTACTACCAGAACCCCCTGAGCCTGTTCCACACCTCTGATGGGAAACAGCACGGACGTTTCGAACTCGCTAAGAAGTTCTTTTGTCTTGTTATCAAAAGGCCCCCATGAGACTCTCTGGCGTTCAATCACTTGTCTGATTTCATCGTTTGGATTCAAATCAACTGTTTCGCGGACACCTTCAGGAATCATCGTCCCGTTCAGAGCCATTTTTTCGATTCTGTCAGGGCTGATGACTATCCATACGGAGTTATTTCTTACACCCGCGATTTTTGAGACTTCCTGAGAGATAATCTCCGCTACGGCATCCGATTTTCTGAAAGACCCGGCCAGCTCGTATGAAAAGTTCATGAGGTCTACAAACTGATAGTAGAGTCTCTCATATATTTCGGCTACCAGGAGCATGTCGTTTTTGCTTAAAGACTTTGCGCTCTTGACCATTCCGGGTTCCTTGTGGAATCAGTATGTTATAACAGTTAAAGACTGCCGTAATTTAAGCGTCATCTACGTTTTGCATATTATGAATGGATAGGACTTTAACAACAATTCAGGGAAATTGCACTATATGTAACCAACTATATCCGGTCGCCATTGGCTCGGCCTTCCTCAATTAGTCTCGGCAATTCTTCCCGTTATCAAAGAAGACATTATTCTGGCGGCTATTTCCCCGACAGGAACGACCATGTGAACTGCGCCCATTTCTATGGCGGCCTTCGGCATGCCGAAAATTACTGAAGTAGCCTCATTCTGAGCAATTGTAAAACCACCTCTGTCTTTGATTTCCTTCATTCCCCGTGCGCCGTCATCTCCCATGCCGGTCAGAATCACCGCACAGCATTTCTCTGCGCAAGCATTGGCGACTGAAGAAAACAGGACATCTGCAGATGGCTTGTGAAGAGCATCCGCCGGTTCGGAACCCAAAACGGTCAGTAGTCTGGCTCCTATTTTTCTCACCGTGAGATGAAATCCGGAAGGAGCCAGCAGAGCCACCCCAGGCCTGATATCTTCCATGCCTGAGCACAGACGAACTTCCAGGCTGGAGACGCTGTTCAGTTTGTCAGCCAGTGTTTGACTAAACCCTTCTGTTAGATGCTGGACTATAACTATACCGGCAGGCAGGTCCCTTGGAAGACTGGATAATATTACCTGAAGGGCTGCCGGACCTCCGGTTGAGGACGCTATAGCAACAACATCCCTCTTTATGTTTTTTTGGTAGTCTTCCACCGAGTGATGTCTTACCGCAGCGGGTTCTCTGGATAATAACTCCTCAATTATCTGTCGGAATTTTTTGCCTGCCGAACTTACCGGAACAAAAACCATGGTTTTGCTGTTATAAGCCGATTTAACCTTGTTGATGAGTTGTGAAGAAATTTTGGCAATATCCAGAGACACCTGTCCCGATGTTTTTGTGACATAATCGACTGCCCCTGACGACAAAGCCTCTATCGTCTGCTTTGAGCCATCGAAGGTTTCGGAACTGACCATGATCACCCTTGAATTGGTCTGTTTGACTATTTGCTTGAGAGCAGTCAAACCGTCCATAACTGGCATGATCACATCCATGGTGATGACGTCTGGACGATATTTCAAGGCAAATTCAACAGCCTCCTGACCATTACAGGCCGTGCCAACAACCTGGATGTCAGGCGTGGACTCGAGTATTCTCGAAATAGTCCGCCTCATCAAAGAGGAGTCGTCTACTACCAGAACCCTTATACGAATACGACTCATTTCAGGCCTCAGCTATTGACATCCGGCATCGAGGCCGGCCTTGATAAGAGCAAATCCCTGGAATAGTATTCAGAATAGCTCCTTCCAGCTGTATCGGAGAGTATCCTGGCGATATCCAGCACGCTTACCACACGGCCGCTGACAACACTAATATCCTTAAAATAAGCAGAATCAACTTTAGTCGAACTATGCGGCGTCGGTTGAAAATCATCCGGCGAGAGTCTTAGCGACTCCCACATGCTGTCCACAACAACGCCAACCAGCAGAGCTTTTTCTTTCATGATCACAATTCGACTATCCTTGTTCCATGGCTTTCTATGTAGTCCAAAAAGAAACCTCAGATCAATGACGGGGACGATGGCCCCACGAAGGTTTATCAAACCGAGGACCAACTCAGGAACATTGGGGACCGGCATAATTTCCGCCAATTCCATGATCTCCGCAACGCTTCCCATGTCAACCCCATAAATCTCGGCGTCCAGCGCAAAACTTATAATCCGTCTGGACGACTGTTTGTCGGCAGAATGGCGTTGCTCCAACTCCTTGGTGACGTGGTGAGACTCCTCGTCCTGAAATATCATTTCCTGATTTTCAGACAACAAGGATTCAAGATCCAGTATGGCAAGGAAACGATCGCCAAGGTATGTCATGCCCTTCATGAACCTTGAATCGACGCCGCCCAGAAGGCTTCCCGGGGGCTTGATAGAATCCAATGGGACGCTCAACAGCTCCAGGACCGAATCCACTTTGAATCCTATACGTTGGCCCCACAATTTTACGATAACAACCACCGACTCCCGGGGGACTTCGCAAGGGCCTTCGAGTCTCATGGCTTTTTTAAGATCTACGAGAGGAACTATTTTACCCCTTAGCCTGATAACTCCTTCGACAAAGAAAGGCGCTTTGATCAGTGGCGACACGTGAGGGGTCATGAGGATTTCCTCAACCAGATCGACCTCTATGGCCTGATCTAGTCCCTGTAACCGCATCACTACTACTCTCAGAGATTTCTTTCCGGAATCGCCCTCTCCCGAGCCGGTTTGAGACTTGCGCCCGTTGTTTGCCAGTACAGAGGCATCGACTGGAGTTGGGTGAGTTTCGAATCCTTTTGGTTCAGGCATTTTAAAATATCCTGGAATCAAAAACTTTTTTCAGATATTTTCGGCGCCACAGTTCGTCATGAATTGTGATCATGGCCTAAATCTTGAACTGCGATGTGATTGACTTCAATTGATTCGACAGTTCGACTACATCAACCATTGCCTTGGACGATTCTTTGAGAGTTTGAGTTGATTGCTCGCTGACCTGAGCAATGGTTTGAAACGCGTCCGCTATCTCTTCGGCAGTCCTGGCCTGTTGTTCAGCGGCTCCTGAAATCATACCGACCATATCCGTGGTGGAAACGATTCCCTCAACTATATCGTTCAATGTTTGTCCTGCTTCCCGAGCCATGTGGGCGCCTGTTTCCATCATTTTTGCGGCATGACCGGTTTCCTGCTGAATTTCCTCGATGACAGCGGAGATTTCAGCGGTGGACTCTGTGGTTCGTAGCGACAGTTTACGGATTTCCTCTGCAACCACGTCAAATCCTCTGCCGTGCTCACCGGCCCTTGCCGCCTCAATGGCGGCGTTCAGGGCCAGTATGTTCGTTTGGGCCGCTATGCCGCCTATAAGTTGCACGACCCTGCCTATCTGCTGGGTCCGTAAGTTCAGTTTCCTGATGGATTCATCAACTGCTTCTATTCCTACCAGGGTAGTGCGAAGTTTCTCGGATCCCTCCCTGGCCAGATTGGATGCTGCTACGGCTGAGTCGGCAGTCACACGGGCGTTTTTTGACACCTCCTGTATGGAACTGGACATCTCTTCCATGGCAGAGGATGTTTTAAGAACCTGACTGAGCTGGTTTTCAGCGCCTCGTGTCATTTCCGAGCCTGAAGCCTTTATCTGTGCGGACGCTGAAGCCAGCTTGACAGAACCATCGGCCAACCTGGACATTATGCCGGCAAGACTTTCCATGAACTTGTTAAAATTCTTGCCCAACTCTCCGATTTCATCTTTCCTTTCGGCTGAAATTCGAAAAGAAAGATCCGCGCCTCCGCTGGCCAATAATGACATTTGGTCCGAAACCGCCCTCAATGGCCTTTGGATGCTCCTGGATGTGAGCACGGCGATTGTCAGTGCAATGGCTATCAGAGCTATGTTCAAACCGCTAGTCAGGTAATTCAGTTTATAATTCTCGCTTGCGGCATCCCGAGCCAGTTTGTCGGTGGTCTCATTCTCAATCATTATGAATACTTCCAGCTTGGCCCGAATCTCTTCTATTAAGGATTTCCCCGTGGTCAGCATGGAAGCCAGTTCGTTGATCAGCGCTTGGGGATCGATCCCTGACTTTTCAAATTCCCTGCGCTTTGTGATTCCAGGTTCAGAGACAGTCTGCAACCAGTTGATGTGCAGCCGCTTGACTTCATCCAGCAGGGCAATCTGCTTTGGATTGTCGCTGACCAACTTTCTTTGAACGCTCATGAGATCATCAAATCTGGTTTTCCCCTCGATGTAATGAGAGATGAAATTGCTCTTGCCCGTTAGCAAAAAACCCCTGAAACTGCTCTGCATGTCCAGAACGACAGTTCGAATTTTCTCTGCATTCTGGATGACCGGGAGATTTCTATCGACCAGTGTGACATATTTTTCCACTGCCACATTGTTGGCCAGAATCAGATAGACCGTGGTCAAGATCATGAGGACAAATATTGTTACGTAACCAGAAAGGATTTTATTTCCCACCGTGAGGTTTCTGAAGAAGGTCATCTGCGTGGTTCCTTTCAAATTTATCACATTCTATGCGATGATTTCAGATGTGAGCGCCCTTTCTATGTCAACAATAAGTGAAACTGTGCCATCGGCCAGGATGGAGGCCCCGAGTATTCCCTCAACATGTCCCAGATACTCTCCTGTAGTTTTCATAACCACTTCCTGTTTTCCGAGAAGCTCGTCCACCGCCAGGGCTACCTGTTTCTGTGAGACTCTCACTATTACGACAGGTATGAGATTATCCGCTTTTTGGGATGAAGAAGAGTGTTTTAGAATCTTCCCCAGTCTCCTCAACGGGTAAACCTTGCCACGGACAAAAATGACTTCATTCTTTTCAACCCTGCTGATCCTGTCCGACTCTATCAGCATGGTTTCGCTCACCATGTTGAGTTGCAGGGCATAAATGTAGCCCCCTACCTTGACAAGAAGCACATCCAGAATTGCCAGAGTCAGAGGCAACTGTATACGGAATATGGTTCCTCTTCCAACGACTGTATCAATATCCAGCGATCCCCTAAGTTTCTGAACATTCTCTCTAACCACATCCATACCTACCCCGCGGCCCGACACTTCGGAAACACTCTCTGCAGTGCTGAACCCGGGAGTAAAAAGAAACCTCATGGCATGAGCGTCCGAAATCATCCTGGCTTCTTCCTCGCCAACGAGGCCTTCCCTAACTGCAACTTCCCTGATCTTATCCGCATCTATTCCACGACCATCATCGGCTATTTCGATTAGAACTCCGCCTTTTTCATATCGGGATTGCAGCCATATCCTTCCGGCAGGTGGCTTGCCCAGAGCAACCCTCTCCTCGGGACTTTCTATCCCGTGGTCAACAGAATTGCGCAGTAGGTGCACCATGGGATCGTAAATCTGTTCAAGAACGGTTTTGTCCAGTTCTGTGTCTTCACCTTCGATTATCAGATCAATCTCTTTTTTTTGCTGGCGGGCCAGGTTCCTGACTACCCCGGGGAATTTGATGAAAAGCCTTTCAATGGGGACCATGCGCACACTCATAACAGCGCTGTGCAATTGGCCGGTCAAACGTTCGATCGTCGATGCGATACCAGACAGTTCATCATCCCGAAATCTGTCGGAATAAGCCTTCAGTCTATTTCTGGCCGTAATCATTTCTCCGACCAGGTTGATGAGAACATCCAGTTTTTCGGTAACTACCCTTATAGTTTGCGAGCCCATGAATGCGTTTGCATAAATGGATTCAACCCTTGTCGCAGGAATTTCCCCTACATTCGATGGATGGGATTCCACGGTAGGTTCGATGATTGTCTTGGTTACCGACTGTTCGGAATATTTCAGTGGAACATCCGCCAGTATCCCCAGCATCTCTTCTTCAAACCGCGATGTGTCAAACTCTTCGCTGTCCTTTGTTAAGGCCTTCTCCCTGAGCAGTTTGAGGACTTCCATTCCTTCGAGCATCGTGTCGATTATGGAAGGAGTGATTTCCAGGTTTCCGGCACGGACTGCTCCAAAGACCTCCTCCATCTTGTGAGATATCTTCTTGATGTTGTCCATCCCGACAAAAGAAGCTCCGCCCTTGAGCGTATGCACCGTCCTGAAAATCTCATTTATAAGCTCCTCATCTCCCGGGTTGTCCTCAAGCCTCAGTAAATCCAGGTTGAGATGATCCAGATGTTCACTGGATTCCTCCAGAAAATCCTCAGCCATCTGAGCAAGGAGTTCGGCGTCGAGATCAACAACGTCTATTTTATCGGGCATGGATCCTAACCATGGACTGACAACACTTCATTCATCAGTTCTAGGAGCATTGTCGGCTTGAAAGGCTTGACCAGATAAGCAGTGGCGCCCAATTCCCTGGCGCGTTCCTTGTCCATGTCATGGCCCTCTGTGGTCAGCATTATTACCGGAATCGAGGCCAGAGAATCATTGACCTTGATTCTTCTGAGGAATTCGAAACCATCCATCCGCGGCATGTTCACGTCAAGGATCACAGCGTCAAAACCTTCTCTTACTATAAGATCCAAGGCCTCCTGACCATCCTGAGCCGTCGTAACCAGAAAGCCTCCCCTCTTAAGCGAAAATTCCACGAGCTTGCGGACACTCGGCGAGTCGTCAACTGCCAGTATCTTCTTTGTCATGGCATCTCCTCTTTCACAAAAACATACTCTAATCTCATATCGTCTGCTAAAAGCATATTGCTGGAATAGGCGTGATTGGCAACATTTACTTCCATGATCACCGTTTTTTGCTGCATCATTTCCATCTTCTCATGTCCTGCTGAACCGGCTTCCTGTAGACAACCGTGTGTCCTAGTTTAAATGGTTCGAACAGGTTGGTTATTCGGCCCAGACTCTCTGAATGGCCCAGAAAAAGAAACCCATCATCATTGAGGGACTCATAAAGATTTTCAGCGCATCGTTTTTTTTCTGAATCTTCAAAATATATCATGACGTTTCGGCAGAATATACAATCCACGTTTTTCATGCGACCTGTCGATCTTGGGTCCATCAGATTTATGGACGCAATCCTGACTACATTCTTGATGATGGGCGACAGCAGATACTTGCCGGCATCAGTCTTCTCGAAATATTTTGTGAGAAGGTGTTTTGGCACGTTTCTCACGCTGTAGGCGTCATAAACCCCCTCTCGGGCCGCATGCAAAGAAGAAGTGTTGATATCGGAAGCCACAATGTTAATCGAATCAAGTTCGAGTTTGCAATTATTTTCGATGATCATGATAGCCAGAGTGTAAGCTTCTTCTCCCGTTGAGCATCCTGCGCTCCAGATGGACAAAGGCTGCATGAGTTTGCGCTGTTGCAGGATTTTTGGCAGCGCCTGAGCTGAAAAATCGTCCAACTGTTCCTGATGCCTGAAAAAGAAAGTCTCCCCTACAGTTGTCAGTTCGATAAGATTATCCAGTTCCGATGGACCTCTGCTATCATACTTAAGAAAGAAATAATATTCTCTAACCGATTCCGAATTAGTTTCTCTCAAACGATGAGCCAGTCTCGAGACAAGATAACCCAGTTTGGTCGGAGCCAGGCTGATACCGCTCCGCTCTCTTATTAAATAACGTATGTTGTCGAAATCTTCTTGTGAAACGTTCATTTTTTTTATTCAAGTTCAGTTGATCGTCCCAGAGCCCTAATGGCGGCGTGACTAACCTTGGGACTCGAATCCGCAAGCATTTCCTCCAGAATCGCCATAGACTGTTCATTTCCTATTCGCCCCAAAGTCTCTGCAACAACCTTCCTGACGTCATCATCGGAGTCCGTAACCAATGGAACCAATAATGCGACCAATCCAGGATCATTTTTCATTAAAAGTCCTTCGATCGCGGCTATTCGAACCAGTCCGGTATCCTGACGTAAAGACTTGATGAGAGCGGGTCTCGCCTTTTCTACTCCTATCTTTCCAACAGCGATTGCCGAAGCGTACCTGACCCATATATTCTCATCGTTCATGGCTGAAATCAGAGCGTCAGCGCATCGCGAATCATTTATGCTTCCAAGGGCTGAGGCGGCGCATTTTCTCACTTGCCAGTCTTCATCCAGCAGGCAGATCATCAAGGGCCTCAAAGCCTGAACAGTTTTACGTTTCCCCAGCATGTTCGCCGCAAACCGCCTCACTCCGCGATCCGGGTTACTCAGCGCCTCGATCAGATAAGTTTCCGCTCTTTTATCCATGACCAAACCGAGGCATTGGACGGCAGCCTGCCTCACTTCCACCCTGTCATGTTTGAGTAGGGCGCCCACATGACGTATGGCCTCCGTCGTTCCAATTCTGCCCAAGGCTTCCGAGGCCGCCTCTCGCGCCTCCACGAAAGCATCCTCAAGAGCTTTCAGCAGATTCCGTGTCGCCTTGACTGCCTTGAGAACCCCTATAGATGCTGCGCAAGCCGCTCTAACCCGTCCACTGGGATCGCTGAGATGTTCAATCAGAGAATCGACAGCCAAACGACTTTTGAACAGGCCCAAAGCTCGCGCTGAAGTCTCCCGGACGTATTCATCTCCGTCTTCAAGAGTCTTCAGGACGGCCGGAATGGCGACAGGGTCACCTATTCCAGCAAGGATTTCAATCAAGTCTTTTTTCAGGCAGGTGTCGCTGGTAGTCTCCAGATAGGCTGTCAGCGATCCTGTGTGGCGTGCGCCAAGGCTTGAAATTGCCTCTCTGGCGGTATTTCTGACATCATTGTCGAAATCGGATAACTGGTTTACCAACAAATGGATGTGATCCTGATCCCCGATCAGCCCCAAAGTCCAGATCGCCAGCTTTTTGATCTCCGGATCATGAGCCTCCAGACCCGCCGTTATGATACCGTCAACATCCAGGCCGGTCTTGCGAAGCCTTTCAAATGCCCCACACGAATGGCGTTGTTCTATCCTCGCCAGAGAAGTGAAACACGCCTGCATGACAAGCTCGTCGCTCTCATCCATCTGATCAATGAGGAACTGAATCTCTTCTGCGGATCCTGTCTTTCCAATGGCTTCTATAACGGCGAGTCTGACCCATTCGTCCTCATGGTAGAGTCGGATCAGGTCCGGAATGGCCTCGGAAGCGTGCAATTGTCCTAGAGATTCAATGGCCGGGTATCTGACCCACTGATCATTCAGGCAGTCTATAAGCAGAGGGATGGCTTTAGGTTCCGCTATTTTTCCCAAAGCCTCGGCGGCAGCGTACCGAAGGTTTTCCTCCGGAGTTCCAAGAACCATTTTAAGACCTTCAAAGGCCTTTTTTAGACCGGTTTCCCCCATGACACCCGCAGCAAAGATTCTCACATCGGGATCACCATCGTTCAAATACTTTCGACCTGCGGTAAAGCCATTGCGCCTAATCTGGAAAGAATAGACATTGAAAGAGAACGTATTCCGGGGTCCTGGTCTCGGAGAAACTCCAGTAATGAAGCGATAACCCGCGAATCCGAATTCTCGGACAAAGTGTCGCACACGACCGAGCGCACCCGGGGGCTCGGGTCTGATAATGCCAACAGCAACAGCTCGTCATCCCAAGGGAAACTCAGAGCCCTCATCTCCAGGTAAATCTCAACCCGATCTTCCTCATGTCCGCTCTGAAGCCTGTCCATATATTCCTGCAACACCCGGTTATCAAACTCCATCAAACATCTCCGCTGACAAAATCCAAGAAATCACTTATCAGTCCCAAGATCAATCACTTCATGCAGCGCATCAAATGATTGACAATTTAGAACCCTTCTCACCGTATGGCTCATATTTAAGGGAAATTCGTTCAAGAATTTCCGATAATTCCTTTCTGTCGATGGGCTTGGATATGTAATCATCCATTCCCTGCGCAATGCATTTTTCTCTGTCGCCGCTCATGGCATGAGCAGTCATGGCAATTATGGGAACATGGTCGAGGCTCGATATCTCGGCATCCCGAATGGTCCTGGTAGCCGTAAAACCGTCCATTACCGGCATTTGAACATCCATCAACACCAAGTTGAATTCAGATTGCTTCAACATATCAACTGCCTGCAAACCATTTGAAGCCACGGAAACAGAGTGACCCATTTGTTCGAGTATTTTCACCCCGAGTTTCTGGTTGACAGGATTGTCCTCTGCAAGAAGTATGTTGAGTCTTCTGCGGGCCTCTCGAACAGAATGTCTCGTTATCAGAGGCGTTTTGGTTTCCGATCCGGTGGCCTTCTTCATGGTCATCAGAATCGCATCCATCAGGTCGGACTGTTTGATGGGTTTCATGAGATATGCGGCGATACCAAGTTCCTGGCAACGTGCGGCATCTCCACGTTGACCACCGGATGTCAACATTATTATCTTTTCGATGTTGGAAGTTCTTGACTGACTCAAATTCTCTGCGAGTTCAAAGCCGTTCATTCCAGGCATCATGAAATCAACAAGCGCCAGAGAAAATGGATGTCCGGATTTTGAAGCCTCATCTATTATCCTCATTGCCGTCTGGCTGTCCCCGACCGTTTCCGGCAACATCCCCCATGTCTTGACCGTTTCCGACAGTATCGTCCGGTTGGATTCGTTGTCATCGACTATTATTACCCTGACATTCTCCAGAATGGACTTCTCCATGTGGACAACCCTCTGGACAGGCTGACCGGCAAACTCGAACCTCGCAGTAAAATGAAAGACACTGCCGACTCCCAGTGAGCTTTCAACCCATATTTTTCCATTCATCAGACCCACAAGTTGAGAGGATATGCTCAGACCAAGCCCAGTTCCCCCGTATTCCCTGGTGGTAGAAGAATCAACCTGTTCGAAAGCGGTGAATATGGTCTTCAGTTTGTGCTCAGGGATCCCTAAACCGGTGTCAGTGACCGAGAAATGAAGCTCGATAAAGTCCTCGAATTCCCTTAACGGATCCACCCTCAATATAACTTCTCCCTGTTTGGTGAACTTGATCGCATTACCAATTATATTTACAAGTATTTGCCTCACCCTGCCGGGATCGCCATGCAGGTTGTCGGGAATTTCTGAACGTATGTGGCTGGCCAATTCCAGATCTTTAGCATGAGCCTGATTAGCCAAAGTAATCAATGTGTTACCAACACAGTCTCTCAGGCTGAAGTCCGTAGACGCCAGTTCGAATTTGCCAACCTCCATTTTTGAGAAATCGAGGATGTCGTTAATTAGCGAGAGTAATGAATCAGCGGACATTTTGACCGCTTCTACATAGTCTCTTTGCTCACTGGAAAGATCAGTGGCCAACACCAGCTCGGTCATTCCAATTATACCGTTCATTGGAGTGCGAATCTCGTGACTCATGTTTGCAAAAAACTGACTTTTCGATTCATTCGCCTTCTCAGCCGCGTTTTTTGCGTCGCTCAGCTCACCCATAAATCGAATCAACTCCTGATTTGTGCCGGCAAGCGAATTTGTCAGTGCAAGGGTTTCCATCACCACCCCCGCCTGATTCAGGATCAGCCCGATGGTGTCCCTGTTTTCCGTCGAGTCTCCAACCAGCACGGTTACTCCCAGAAGAGCCTTTCTACCTTTGAGCGGATACATGGTCCAGGAACCGAATATCTCATCCCAACAGGCTACGGATTCACATTCCATATCGGTTCTCAAGAGAATTCGCCCACTCTCAATCACCTTCTTAAAGGCCCTATCGACATTCAGCAAACCTGATATCTCATCTGGCGATCTATCGATACCCGTGGCTACAACGTGGCTAAAACCGCCCTGATCATCACTCAACGCCACCAGCGCTTTCTGAAAGTGAAGATTTTCAGAAAGTTGTGATATTAATGTGGAACAGCATTCCTCCAGACTCTCTGATCGACTCAGTTCAGCCACAATCCTGTTTACAGAAACTACCTGCTCGTTCTGACTCTCGAAAAGCTCCTGCAACTGGTTGAAATCGCACTCAAGAGTTCTTAATTGAAGCTGGGCGGCGTTTTGTGACGTTATGTCCGTCAAAACATGCATCACAGCCGGTCTGTCTGATATCCGGATCAGCGAAGTCTTCACCCTCAGCCATTTGTCTTCGAGACGCTCTCCATCCATTCTGCATTCGAATGTAAAAACTTTCCCGTCTCCCTGGACACAGGCGTCAATTACACATCGAACCATCGGTCTGTATTCATCAGCCACATAATCAGAAAAATCCGGTGAGCCTATCCATTCCTGATCAGCCTTTCCAGTGACCTCTTTACACGCGCCACCCGCCATACTCACACTACCATCCTGATAAATCAGGAAAGCTTCGTTCATCCCCTCAATGATCTGACGATAAACTGACAATTCATTTATCTGTGTCATTCCGGCGTCCTGTGAATTCACTGATTCATGATCAAAGATTAACTAAAAAAGTCTGGACAGCCTCAAGCATGTTTGGCGTCATTTCCGCAACACGGAGAACCATGCAGCGTCCAAATAAAGAATTCTATTTTTCACCATCAAAGCAAAGCTATACACGTGTTAACCAGACCGAGTGTTAAATACTTTATTTAAGCTTCCTCTATAAAAAGGCTTTATGATTGACAAGCTTCTGAGTCAATGATAATGGCGTGCCACATCGTGGCTGATTGATGACCATGATTCTACACGTTTTGTGAAGAGATTCATAATGAAAGTTATAAAAGCTTTTGGCAATGATCGCCTGTGTTATACCTTGCCTCCCTACGACGGCAGTCATGATGGAAATGTCGGCGCATGGCTTGAGGCGCTCAACGGAATAAGACCTAAGGACACAAGACTTCGTGAAGAATTGTTGCAAAAGATTTTCGAATTCAGCAAAAATGAATCGAGAGAACTGGACATAATCTCAACACTACTCCGTCAGAACATGCGGTACGACATCCGAGTAATCTGGCGTCGTCGTGATTTCACTTTTCACATGTATTCACTAAAGAATGCCGAGTCTCTGTGACCTTATGCATGATACCGGTTTGATGCGCCTGTCCGGATTACCGAGTTTCTGCCGCTGGAAAATAAATTCGAAAAGTCGATCCTTTCCCTGGAGAGCTTTCACAGGTCAAGTGACCTCCGTGGTTTTTCAGTATGCCATAAACAGTTGCAAGCCCCAGGCCTGTTCCCTTTCCCACTTCCTTGGTGCTGAAAAATGGTTCGAAGATGTGATCCAGTGTTGATTTATCCATGCCCTCGCCGGCATCTGAAAAAATTAGCCGCACATAATTTCCCGGCTTCACATCAAGGTGTTTGGAACAGTATTCCTCATCCAGGAGCACATTCCTGGTTTCAATCGACAGTGTTCCGCCATCGGGCATTGCGTCGCGGGCATTCAATATGAGATTCATGATCACCTGGGCAAGTTGATTCGGATCAGCGTCAACCAGACTCAGTTCACCGCTCAAATCGAGATCTATCCTGATTGACTTTGCGATTGTCCTGAGCAGCAAACCGCTGAGCTGGGTGATCTCGGCGTTCAGGTCCGTTTCAACCAGTTTGGCCTGTTCGTTCCTGGAGAAAGCCAGAAGTTTTTTTACCAGATCAGCTCCCTTCTTGCCGGCCAGATATATCTTCTGCAAATCCGCGAAGTCGGCATGATCGGAACCCTTGCTTTTCATGAGTATTTCGCAATAACCCATGACAACCTGCAACAAGTTGTTAAAATCATGCGCTATACCTCCGGCCAACGTTCCGATGGCCTCCATCTTCTGCGAATGCAATAACTGTCGGGCAAGCTCAATGGTTTCAGTGACATCTCGTTTAACAGCAACATAATTGTTTATTTTCCCCTTGAGATCTTTCACAGGAGAAATTGTTGCGTCTTCGTAATAAATGCTGCCGTCTTTCTTTTTATTAGCTAGACGGCCACACCAGACCTCACCACTCTCAATGGTTTCCCATAGTTTCTGATAAAAACTGTCATCATGCAGACCACTTTTAAGGATATTCGTGGTTTGTCCAGTAACTTCAGACCCGGAATAGCCGGTAATCTGCTCGAAAGCCGGGTTCACATACTGTATCACACCCTCCGAATCTGTAATTACGACAGCTTCAGCAGCCTGTTCAATAGCAGTAGCCAGGCGTCTCTGAACTTCCTGGGCCTTTTTTCTCTCGGAAATATTCTGGATGATCACCAGCATCCCTGCCGGATTGCCTTCATGGTCCACGTAACGTGAGGCGCTGATGCTCACATCCACCAACCGTTTGTCTCTGGTCACACGTTGAGTCTCATAGGATCGATTAGTCTGGCCGGTTTCAAGTATGTCCTTGATGATGTTAGCGGTTGCTTCCTGATCCCATTCGGGAACTGTTTCCAAGCGTTTGCCCTGTATTTCATCAAGGGTCCACCCAAAAAGTTCGGTGTGAGCGGGGTTAAGGTATTTGACGTTACCATCCAGATCGTAGACTATTATTGGATCAGCCGAACAATTGAACATGGAAAGATATAACTCTTCCTGTCTCCTGGATTCTTCAAAAAGCTCCTGATAACGCCGGTTGCTGTCCTTGAGAGCTTCCTCCGTCTCTCTTCTTTGTGTGACATCGGTAATGAACCCCTCAAGGAACATTAGAGTTCCTTCATCAGAGAAAACTCCGCGGCCCCTCTCCCATATCCACTTTCTGTTACCGTCACGCGCTATGATGGGGTATTCACCCTCAAACGATTGTTGTCCGTTTATGGCTTCCTGCCATTTCTCCCACAATTGTTCCCGATAGTCGGGGTCTACTACATCGTTGAATGACAGTCGCTTGTTCATCAGCAGGTCTTCAGGCGCATAGCCGGTAATTTCGAAACAGCCGGGACTCAGATATTCCATTGTCCATGAACGATCATTGGCGCATCGATAAACGAAACCGGGAAGATTTCCTATCATGCTCATCCACATGCGCTCGCGTTCTCTCAGGCTCTCCTCGGTCTGTTTCAGAGACGTTATGTCGGAAATCACCCCGACCGTGGCGTAATACTTCCCGTCCCTTCCCACAACGGCAGCGACGGAAGCTTCCACCCAGACTATCTGACCGTCTTTCCTGACATAACGTTTTACAAATTTGTACGAGCTGGTTTGACCCAAGACCATCTGCTGATGCTTGATGTGTGATAATTCCCTGTCATCGGGGTGGCTGACCTCCAGGATAGTCATCCCCAGCAATTCTTCCCTGGAGTACCCTAGAATTCGGCACAGGGTACTGTTGACCTGTATAAATCTGCCATCCTTATCGACTACATCCACTCCGGCGGCGGCATTCTCGAACATGCCCCGATATAGTGACTCGCTCTGGTGTAACGCTTCTGAATCAGCCAATTGTCGTTCGTAATTGACAAAAAGTTGGCCAAGCAACATCGTTGCCAGAGGATAAAGTATTAGAATGGTCAAACCTATCTGTTTCACTGCGGAGATTCCGGCATCACCGGGCAGCGCCAGGAAAGTCAGAAGCAGCACAACGGTTGACAACAGTCCAAAAAGCCAGAGATTGAGCAAAGTTAATTTGTTTTGTTTACGATTCCACCAATAATGAAAAATGATACCCAGAAGCGCTGACTGTATAATAGTCGCCAAACCAACGTAGACTCCGCCCCCCCCGATGAACGCCCTGTAGCCTCCCATCAACGATGCGGCTACCAAAGCCACCACCGGTCCGCCAAAAAGACCGGCTATGTTCAGAATTATGTTGCGACCGTCAAATATTATACCGGGGGAGTAATGAAGGGGCGTCATCATGCCGATTATCCCAACCATCCCGAATAAAAAGCCCGATATAATCCTGTTTTCAATGCTTTCTTTGCGCGGGCGCGCCCCGATAACCTGGTAAAGAGCCGCCAAGGCTACCAGCAAAGCAATGTTCTGGATGAGGTTGAGGATGAACATGAACTATGATCCTCGCAACCCGGTCTCCACGTGAGGCAGGCCATTATAAAACTTGAATGGCCGGCGAAGCGTTTAACCGGGTCACATCATACCATTATTATCCTGATTTTAAAAAAAGTGTTTCAAAGATCTGTAAGTCCAGCAGGAAACGGTCTGGTCTCCAATAAATTTTGCCGGCTGGGGCAGCATTTCGGTAAAACTCCGCCCGGTTGAT
>CAZGVM010000008.1:0-39216 GCA_964528855.1 uncultured Desulfomonile sp.
AAGATCAATCAACATGCTCCAAGGAATTTGAGGCAGCCTGGATTGCAGGCCGTCCAGCGCCGACAGTCCAAATGCCTTTTATCCATTAGACTGGTATTTCTCAAGATATTTTTTTACGCTGACCTTTTGTTTTGTACGATCAGAACTCATATACCTGATTTTCCCAAAAATGTTCCTTTCTGGTCCCCATGGCCGGTCGTAACGACCTAAAGTCCAGAATATTCCAGAATAGGAGTTTGGATTCCTCCCGTCCAAGGCGTACTTGTTATTTAGTTCGATCATTATTTCCAGAGCTTCCCTGGCACTGGGCGTCCACTCGAGTATTTTTTTGCCCCATAACATTCTCAGATAATTGTGAATACGCCCTTCACGCAATAATTCAGTCTGAGCGGCGTTCCATAGTGAATCATGAGTTCGTGAATTTTCCAATTCTTCAAGTGAATAGAGATATGGTCGATAATCGCTCTCATGATCCTCCAGGGTTTTTATGGCCCAATCCGGCAATGATTCGTACCGATCATAATTTTCGTTGACGGCGCACATGTTGTAACCAACTTCCCGCCAAGTTATCAGTTCGTCCAGAAATGACTCCGCATTCGGACTGACTCCCCACCATCCGGTTCGTTTTCCAGTGGCCTTCGTCCCGAATTCCTCCGGCGTCCATTTTTCCATTTCCATCAGGCGCCAGAATATCTCGTGAACAGAAATATGGCCCCAATGAAGATAGCTTGATAAACCGCTTGTTACATTAGTATCCGGAACATTTCTCAATTCTCCGTATGAGGACAATTTTTTTTCCAGAAACAGTTTCATGGCTTTCGATGCGCTTTCATGACCGCCACATGTAGATACCAGCCTGACCTTGTGATCTAGAGGCAACTCGGCAATTTTCTGAGGATCGCATGAGAGTAGCTCATCTGAAGCCTGTGGCCATCTTTCAGCTATTGATTGGTCCAGTTTGGCAGGAGCAAAGCGACTCCGTTCCCTGAGAGGATCAGGATCAGGGCGTTCCAGTATGATTCGGGGTAAAACATTCTGTATGAAACGTCTGAAAGCATAAGCCGACGGATAAGCGTTTTGAGTCGCCGATAAGGGTATCAGACCATTCGAGTCTACAATTTCGAGCTTGACTCTCGACTGTTTAGACGCCGACTTAACCATCTTTGGCAAGAAGAAACCTGGAAAATTGTCCGTCACTATTATACAGGCCGATTTGGAAAGCTCCTCAATCAGCCCCTTTCCCATGCCGGGCCTGGACTCAATGAAGGGATAATAAGAAATGTCGGAATTAGCAAACGCCTGTTTATTAGCTCTCATTCCGTCAAGCACAAAGCCGTGGAATCTGTCGCAAGCCCATTTATGACCGCATCTCAAGGCTTCCACCACCAGCATCGGTTTTTTCAGTTCCTCGGACCATTCCAGGGCCCTGTCCATACTGAAATTCCAGGTCGGTCTTCTGTTGGCAATCATCCAGTAAAGTATAAAATTTCCTTCGGGATTAATCGCAGCGCTGTTGGCCTGCATGATTCGGGACTTTGGCGTCATCGACATAATTGGCTCCGCAAGCAATGCTGAATTTGAACATCAATTCCGGATTTTCAACAACAATCGAAATCTGATGGCATTATCCTTCAATTTGTATTAAAGCCTCAAGAGTTTAAAAGACGAACGGGGATTTTAGTTTTTATGCATGGACCATTGTTCATAGTATTCGAGGGAATAGACGGATCGGGGAAATCGACCCAGGCAAAACGTCTGGCCGATCATTTCATGTCAGAATCCATTCCTGCAGTGCTGACATCAGAGCCGTCGGACAGTCAGGCCGGACTCCGTATAAAGTCCCTGAATACTCGTCTGGACCCTGAAACTGAAGCGCAACTATTCTTAGAGGACAGACGTCATCATGTTGAAAATGTCATCCTGCCGTCGTTAGCGGCCGGCTATTCAGTAATATGTGACCGTTATGTATATTCTTCCGTCGCATACCAGGGATCACGCGGAATGTCTCCGGACGACATTCTTGTCCGTAACTTTGAGTTTGCTCCCGTGCCGGACATAGTATTTCTGATTGAAATTCCTGTAGAAATTGCGATGGATCGTATCAGGAAAAACAGGAGCGGCAATTTTTCTGCTTTTGAAAAACTGGAAAGCCTGCGACAGGTTGATAAAGTTTACAGGAGTCTTGAACGCAAAGAAATTGTCAGGATTGACGGAACTCAAATTGAACAGCGGATCGCTCAAACTATAATTGATGTTGTGAAATCATTGGATCAGTAAAAGTATTTCCCCCGAAGGAAAACAAAACCTGTAGTGAAATGTCAGACCTGATCTTCCTTTGATTTTTTCCGGCAATATCGGGGCATGATTCAATTTCATCGGTAAGAAGGGGCTGTGTAAACAGTTACGGGCTTGCTTAGATTGATAATTTTGTGTTTTATTACTTTGGCTATGACCTGAAAATTGTGTAAAATGAGTGTTTTTTCTCGTTACGTCGATTGAGTAGCGCCATGAGGCTGTGGCTTGCGCTCATGAGACACCTTAATTGGGAAAAAGCAAATAAATATAACAGGAACAACGATGTTAATCTTAGAAATGTTAGCCAACAATGCCCGCCTTTACGGGGAAGAAATTTCGCTTGTTGAGCTTGAGCCTTCCAGGAACAAACGGACGCAAATCACATGGAGTAAATTCGACGAACTTTCCAACAGGATATGTAACGCCTTGCAGAGAACCGGAGTCAACAAGGGGGATAAGGTAGTCCACCTGATGAAGAACTGTCTGGAGTGGCTGCCTATTTACTTTGGGATACTTCGAACGGGGGCGCTGGCGGTGCCTCTTAATTTCAGATTTGATCCCGATTCTGTCAGAAGCTGTGTGGACATAGCTGAAGCACGGGCCTTTTTCTTTGGCGTGGAATTCATTGAACACGCCTCCAGGGTCAAGGCCACTTCCAAAAATGTTGAAACATATATTTTCCTGGGTCCGGACGATATGAAACCCGACTTTGCAATATCCTACGAAGATTTTGTAGCTTCCGGGCAAAATGTCATCTCTGGGACAGAAATTGATTTATACGATCCTGCCGGTCTCTATTTCACTTCCGGGACCACAGGAAATCCCAAGGCGGTGCTACTGACTCACAGAAACCTTGAGTCTGCCTGTTACGCCGAGAACGATCATCATAAACAAACACATGACGATAACTTTCTGTGCATTCCACCACTATATCACACTGGCGCCAAGATGCACTGGTTCGGCAATCTGCTCGTGGGCGCCAGGGCGGTAATCCTCAAAGGCGTGGCCCCACACACGATACTGAAGGCTATATCGGATGAAAAAGTCACAATAGTGTGGTTGCTGGTTCCGTGGGCGCTAGACATTCTTTTTGCCCTGGAAAACGGTGACTGCAAACTTCAGGACTATGATTTTGGTAACTGGAGGCTCATGCACATTGGCGCCCAACCAGTGCCGCCCAGTCTTGTTCAGGAATGGAAGAAGGTATTTCCACATCATCAGTATGACACTAATTACGGATTGACAGAATGCACGGGTCCGGGATGCGTCCATTTGGGAATGGAGAACATTCACAAGGTCGGCGCCATCGGATTGCCCGGAAAGGATTGGAAGGCAAAAATAGTTGACGCCGACTTAAATGAGGTTGCTCCTGGTGAAGTGGGAGAGCTGGCTCTCGACGGACCGGGTAAAATGATGGAATACTTCAAGAATCCCAAAGCTACGGCAGAGGTCATGAAAGATGGCTGGCTTCTGACCGGAGACATGGCTCGTCAGGATGAGGATGGATTTATCTGGCTGGTGGACCGGAAAAAAGATGTCATTATAATGGGCGGAGAGAACATCTTTCCAGTCGAGATCGAAAGCTTTCTGCAGTCCCACCCAAAAATTCAGGATGTTGCCGTAATCGGACTGCCAAATGAACGTCTGGGCGAAATACCGGCCGCTATTGTAGAAATCAAACTGGGTCAGGAACTTTCAGATGATGAAATGAGCGAATATTGCCAAAGTCTACCTAGATATAAAAGACCAAGAAGCATCATTTTTGCCGAAGTTCCACGAAACGAAACCGGGAAAATTGAAAAACCAAAACTCAGAAAACAATATATTGAATTGCAAAAAAGCAAGTGAAACATAAAATGATTGATAGTCGGGTTTGGTTCGGATTCGTCGCTACAATCCGCCTCTTGTGGTTATGAAAAAGTTTGGGGAGCTTAAAGTTTGAAGCTGAGTAGTCATGTGGCGGAGAGAGAGGGATTCGAACCCTCGGAACACCTTGTGGGCATTCACGCGATTTCCAGTCGCGCCCCTTCGGCCACTCGGGCATCTCTCCGTGAAGTAAAACTTGTAGAATATAGACCAAGAGATATCTTGAGGTCAAGGAGATTTGTTATTGACAGACAATCTTAAAAAGGGTTTTAGATCTTCTTTTGTAGGAGTCATCGGTAGACCTAACGTCGGAAAATCTACTCTAATCAACAGGATTTTGGGGCTGGAACTGTCGGTTGTTTCGCCTAAGCCACAGACAACCAGAAACAGAATTGCCGCTATCGTAAACTATGAGAATGCCCAAATCATTTTTTACGACACGCCTGGATTTCATGAATCCACTAACACGCTCAACCTTTCGCTTGTAGCAGCGGCAAAAAAAACCGCTACTGATTCCGACCTGATACTTTTCCTTGCTCCTCCCACCAACCTGGTTCGGGAAGAAGACGTTGAATTGCTTGAGTTCATGAGGCATTCGAAAAAACCTGTTGTGGCGGCCATAAACAAGGCGGATCTCATGTCGAAAACCCAAATACGATCAGCAATACAATCATACACAAACACCGGCATATTCCAGCGTGTTCTTGCTCTAAGCGCTCTGACCGGAGAAGGGTTGGACTCACTGATAAAAACGATTGTTGGGCTATCTCCCGAAGGGGCACGGTTTTATCCCGAGGATGACATTAGTGATTTGCCCGAAAAATTCTTCGTTTCAGAGTTCATTCGTGAACAGATAATATTGCTGACATCCCAGGAGGTGCCTTACAAGAGCGCTGTCGTGGTAGAAAAGTTTGTTGAGGGACCTGGCAGAGTCACAATTCACGCGGACATCCACGTGGAACGGGAGAGCCAAAAGAGGATTCTGATTGGCCGAGGCGGTTCCATGATAAA
Organism: uncultured Desulfomonile sp.; assembly: GCA_964528855.1. Classification (GTDB taxonomy): domain Bacteria; phylum Desulfobacterota; class Desulfomonilia; order Desulfomonilales; family Desulfomonilaceae; genus CAITZA01. The sequence goes on from CAZGVM010000008.1 coordinate 5,173, forward strand.
GAACATAGGAACAGCCGCCAGAAAAAAAATCGAGCAATTCCTGGACTGTCCTGTCCACCTGGAGCTTTTTGTAAAAGTGAGCCCAAAGTGGACCACTTCATCGACTCAAATCAGGGATTTCGGTTATTGACCTCCGGAGCGGCCCGGTTCTCAAATTATCACGGACATTCGATCCGCCAATAGCTTGAAAGATTCCGGTGCGTCTTCATCTACATCAGCCATCAATGTTCTGGCTATTCTCAGGAGACAGATTTGGGCCTGACTCAGGTCAACATCAATCTCCTGGTTGCTGGCCATGTCAAGGTATTGATTGATCTCCCGGGTAATTAACGGATCAGCCGGATTGGCGGCAAGTTTCTGGACAAGTTCATGAATATTTTTGGCGAGCATTTCGCGAGCTGCGCTGGTATCGAGGTCAATCCTCCAGAAGTGAACATCTTCCAAAACACGTTCCAGTTCGTCGGGAAACTGACCTCTCGACAATTTGTCCAGTTCCAGAAGGAACTCCCTGTTCAAAACAAATCGGGCTGCAGCCCTGAAAGTGTCCGGCAAGCTCACTCCATGGCTGATGATCAGCCGGGCCAAATCCTCATTTTTTCGGAAAAAGTTCCCAAATAATGCGGCCTGTTCCTTGAACAGAGATCTCGTTACTATTTTGATGACCTTGTCTCGTTGATCTTTAAATAGATCCTTGAACGCGAAATAGTGTTTGGGGAAGTAACTGTCAAGTTTTCTGATGAGTTCCGTTGATGAGGTTTTGTGGAATGTCTGTATAAGATCTTTTTTGACATCTTCGTATTTTAATTCGGTTTTTTTTGTGTCATCTATCGAACACCTCAGATCAAGCGCTCCCAGATAAAGAACAGAAAAAATGAATTCCCTTTTCTCCAATGTTATCAGACTTTGTACGCTGATCCGGCCAAACAGCATGACACGTTCCAGAAATTCCTGATGTGTGAAATCGTTCATGCGAACTTCGTAGCAATATAATCTTTTTTCGGGCAGAACTTTTTCGTAAAGTGAAGTAATGACCTCATGTGCGGCTACTTGCGACAATCCGATCATCAACGGGAATATTTTCTCCCTGAACAATTGGTCACCATAATTTTGGGGCTTGGTGTTGCTTCTGGCGGGGCCCAGTTCCCTCAAAAATGCGTTCATCAGTCCTGCGTCGAATCTGAAAGCCAACTGAATGGCTCTGGCCGCATAACTCAATATTTGAAGCGTCTCGATTCCTGTCAAATCATCGAAAAACCAGCCACAGCTCGTGTACATGAGCATACGGTTTCGCTGCATCTCCAGTAAAGTCAGGGCTTCCGTAGTCTCCTCAGGCTCAAGCTCGCGACCGGCATGATGATCGATAAACTTTTGAGCGCCCTCATGGTTTGCTAGAAGGACAGATATGTATTCATTCCTGGCTTTCCATGGATGCTTGAATAACCGGGATCCATTTTTTTCGTAAATTTCGTCAAGCTCATTCCTGAGCAGGTCCAGTGACCGTCTTAGAGGTCCTCTCCACGCCTGGTTCCAGCCCTCCTTGTGCGCTGTGGAACATCCACAATCGCTCATCCATCGACCAACGCCGTGAGCGCAACTCCATGCGGTATTCTCAAGTATTTCGACCTGAACGGTTGCCGGATGCCTTTCCAGGAACTCTCCATAATTTGTCAGCTCAACCGTTGTGTCTGCCAGGAACAACCTTATGGCATAGGCAAGCGCCATTTCTCCGAACCTGTGATGGTGTCCGTAAGACTCACCGTCTGTCGCTATGTGGACAAGCTGCGGCCAGTTTCTCTGAGTGGAAAATGCGCTGACAAGTCGATTCTTGAGTTCATCTCCGCTGTTGAGAAGTCCCTCGAAAGCAATACCCTGCGATATCGGTCCGTCATAGAAAAATATGGTTATCTGTTTTCCTCTGGGGAGATTGCATATATATGGCCTGGATGGATCTATGGGATGTGAGTTTACATCTGTCCAGGGAGCGTACGAAGATGCCTTGAACCGTTTTGCCTGACTGGGGGCCAGGATTGTGAAAGTGACTCCATTATCGACAAGTATTTCCAGGCTCTCACTATCCACTGCCGTTTCAGGCAGCCACATTCCTTCCGGGTGGCGCCTGAATCTGTCCTGAAAATCCTTTACAGCCCACACAATCTGGGTTTCTTTATCCCGAAAATTTGCCAACGGCAAAATCATGTGATTGTACGCTTGAGCCAGAGCGTTCCCATGACCGGAACGTTTGGACATACTAACCGCGTCTGCCTGGAGAATGAGCTGATAGGTAAGAGGAGAATGAACTTCCAGCCATGACAAAAGACTAGGACCAAAATTGAAACTTATGTATTCATAATTATTGACAATATCTTTGAGCTTGCCATGTGGGTCCATGATCTTGGCTTGAGCATTGGGCTGATAACATTCATAGCAAATCCTTTCATTCCAGTCATGAAACGGATGAGCTGATTCCTGTTTTTCTATGGCTTCAAGCCAGGGATTCTCACGGGGTGGCTGGTAGAAGTGGCCGTGAATACAAGCGTATCGGGTAAGTTCTCTCAACATGTGTGTGTCCCATCAATTTTTTGAGCTGCTCGAACATCATGACAGCGCCTATTGCTAAGTTTCAGGATATCACAAATTTTGATCCAGGTATAATTTTAGGTCTGATGAAATGGAATCCTGATTAAATCGCAAAGCCTTTTGAGGTTAAACTCCGATGGGATGAGATTTTCGGGGGATGAAAAAATCAAGCGAAGCGCAGGAATTTTTTTGACCGGCGCTTCGTTTTTAAGCTTCAACAGCAAAAATGGCTTTTAGAAGGATTTTCCGGATTAGTGCTTGTATTGTGAGGTTTTAATGCTCTTGGCTTTTTTTGTCTGACCCTTTGCCTTTTTGATCATGTTCTTGCTTTGACTTGAAGAGGTTTTGCTTTTTTTCGCATAACTTTTTTGCGGTTTTTTTGCAGAACTGATTTTGGATTTCTTGCTGGTGTTGGAAGTTTTTGAAAACTTCGATGCTGAACCGGATTTGGAACCATTGACACTCGCAGTCGAATCAGATTTCTTGAACGTGCTCTGAAGCGCTTTTGCAAGGCTGTCATAGGGTTTGGTGTCAGACTGTTTGGCCAGCTTTTCGGTAAACGACGTTGACAGCTCACTGGCTTGCGTGTTCACCGAGAAAAGACCAAGACATAGAACCACGGCAAATGTCACCATTAATAAGGTTCTTATCATAACTACATATCTCCTGAGTATAGGGATTTTAGCAACCATATAAAAAAACACACAATTTGTCAAGGTTTTACTGAAAGTGTCCTTAATTCCATATTATAAACAATTTAATATTTACATCCAACTGTGAAACGGTTTAATCACTTATTCTTTAACAAATAAAATTGATTATCATTTTAGAGTATTGCTGAAATCTGGTTGAAAGTTAGCCAAAGAGTCATGATTATGATGATTATTACTGATACGACTACCAGCACATCCGGTAAAACCGAGAATGTGGCTTCTCCACCGTTGATATGTTTTCGCGCCGACAGAAAACGTATCCCTGAAACGAGGATCATCACTCCGGCCAACAAAAAACAGAAAAGACTCAGGTAAACACCCTCGTGACCATGAGATGAATGGAGACTACCACCACTAAGAAAAATCAGGCGTTTCATGAAAAGATCAAATTTTTCTATGACAAACCCAAAGGCCAGGAGTGATATACTTGTCCTCGACCACGCAAGAAAAGTCCTTTCGTTCGCCATGTGGGTTCTTTGCCAGGCGAGCAGGGTCCTGTCATCGGAAGCAATATCAGGAGCCTTATGCGGCATGCTTTTCAAATTAGCCCGGTGAAAAAAGTCATGAATTATTCCCACTTACGATTCCTCCCGGCTCTGATTTTTGGTAGTTCAATACCTGTTTGCTGCAATATTTGTCACCCCTTATTTCGTTTTTCACATAAGAAATGGGGACTCATTAGGATTGGTCGCTTCCAGGGACTCCCGGAATTCAGATTTAGTTGGTCAACCGGGAAAACAACCTATAGAATGACCTTTATGCCATCGCTGTTTGGAGCGGACGGATATCCCATCAAAAAGCGTTGCCCGGCGACAGGGGGTTTCAGTTTTCGCCAAAGCGGAAAGGTTGAACTCCTGAACTTTTGCAACATCATAACAAGTCAGCCTATTGACCGCCCTCTGGCCCAGCGGCAAGGTCGGGGCAATCAGAATCAACAGAAACCTGATCTACCTAAAAAGGGTGTACTTAGGGCTTGACGGCGATTACTGTCTCGTATACAAAAATAATGGGTAGGTTCATGCTCCAAAAAAACAGGAGATTTGCAACAATGTTATAAGGATCCGGGACTATATTTGACCTGAGCGGTTCTAATCCTTGTAAACCTATTGTTAAGAAATCACTGAACTATTAGATGCGGAAATCCAACTGACCGAGGAGCTGATTAATGAAGCTCTTGTTGATCACGTCAGCCATTCTCAATGTGTTCATGGCCCTGACCATGGCAGTGTTTCACTTTTCTCGAAAAACTTATCCCGGTTTTGGCTTTTGGATGGTGGGTGTCGCTCTTAATGGCCTGACTTACACAGGACTAGTCTTAAGGGGAACTATACCCTTTGAACTCTCAGTATTTCTAACTAACACGTTTTGGGCTTTGACGGGGCTGTTGTTTTTGGACGGTCTAAGGCGATTCCTGGGCTTTACAAAACTACCATTCTGGATTTACGTAGTTCCACTTCTTGTAGCTATTCACGCCATTTCAACTTTCTATTATTTCGATTCAGGCGCGTGGCGCTCACTGGTCCTTTCGGTCGCATTTTCAATTGCCCATGGCTTGACCGCCTGGCTAAGCCTGAGGGAGTATTCCAGGACAAAATCCATTTTCCTGATGATTCTCGGTTTAGAAACGTCTTTGGCAACAGCGGTAGTAATCAGCAGAGCATTATTTAACCTCACAATCGTAAACTTTGAGTTCATGATTTCCGTGAACAGTGAATTGTTCTTCTTTATCACCTTCATAGTTTTGGAACTGGTCATCTGTTTTTCTTTTATCATGCTCAATGCCGAGTGGTTTGAGAGAGATTTGCTGGTTACGCAGTCAACACTTGAATCGAATGTTCAGGAGTTGGAGAAGGCTCTTGCGGAAGTAAAGACATTGAAGGGGTTGTTGCCAATATGCTCTAACTGCAAGAAAATACGGGATGACGGTAACAACTGGATTCAGATGGAGGTTTACGTCAGAGACAGGACTAACGCCGATTTTAGTCATGGTATTTGCCCTGATTGCATCAGGAAGCTCTATCCCGAATTTGCCGACAGCATGCCGGGTGGCAGCGGAACCAGCAAGAAAATACCTAAAACATGACAGTTTGTTCATGTGAAGGAATCTGAAAAAACAACTTATTCATTGAGCAATCCCGGCATCCGGTCAAAGACGAGGAAGTGTCTCTCAAGGGTTATGTATCCTTGACGGAAGCTCTAAAAGAGTTACCATAGTGTTTGGTGAGTATTGGGAAAGTCGGATGGATATTAAAGGAAAAGATTATAGTGAGGACCGTTTTTCGCATGAGATTCAAAGCAGGACATCCTCGCGGCTACCTTAGTTTCATCCCCTTGTGGTAAACTTTCGGGGATATCTGCCTTGAATCCCATGAAATTATTTTGAATGAGCCTACTTCTTGTCCTTTTTTGCAGGCTTGTCGGCCTTTTTTGCCTTGTCGGCTTTCTTTGAGTCATCTTTTTTAGCGGCTTTAGCCTTGACAGGCGCGCATTTCTTAACTGGGGCGCAATACACAGGAGCGCAGCATACAGGGGCACAGCATACGGTGGTATTGCAGGCTGATGAGCTCTTGCCCAAAAACGGCAGATTGAGTCCAGGTAGAAATGCGTCTGCCGGGCTCGCAAAAATAATTCCCGCGGTTCCGACGGCCACTGTCAAAGCAAATACTAACAACAGCTTCTTCATTTTCTCGTTACTCCCTAAAAGATGGTTGATCCTTCAAGGGGATGATGATGCTTTCTTATCACAAGATACGGTGATTTGTCTAGTATTGGATTGTGAGGATTTGTGAAGCAGAAAAACTTGTTTGCGGGAAATAACTGATCTATATGTTTTTGATCAGTCAGTTCAAGGCAATCGCCATTGGACATAAAGTCACGAGAGGTGGAAGTATCGCATGATTGTAGTTACAGGTGGAGCCGGCTTCATAGGAAGCAATTTGGTGAAAGCTCTTAATGATGCGGGTGAAACCGATATCCTGATCGTGGACCGCCTTGGATCATCAGAAAAATGGCGTAATCTTGCAGATCTCAGATTTCAGGATTACGAGCACAAGGACCTGTTTATAGAAAAAGCCGAGAAAGGATATTTCAACCATCTGGTTAAAGCCGTCATTCATCTTGGCGCATGCAGTTCGACGACTGAACTGGACGCTGATTATCTGATGGAGAACAACTTTGGTTATTCCAAAAGATTGGCCGGTGTTTTCGCGGCCCGGCCCGGGCTCAGGTTCGTATATGCCTCCAGCGCCGCCACATACGGTGATGGGTCTTGCGGTTATTCAGACCAGCATTCAGCTTGCGACACCCTGAGACCATTGAACATGTATGGCTATTCGAAACAGCTCTTCGACCTGTGGGCCATGAAAACCGGATTCATTAATCATGCAGTTGGCCTTAAATATTTCAACGTTTTTGGGCCAAATGAATTCCATAAGGCCGACATGCGCAGTGTCGCAATCAGGGCCTATTCCCAGGCTAAACAGACGGGTAAGGTCAAACTGTTCAAATCTTGTCGCGAACAATACGCGGATGGAGAACAGTTGAGAGATTTCATATACGTAAAGGATGCTGTAAGAATGACTTTGTTCTTTCTGGAGCATCCGGAATTGTCGGGTATTTTCAATGTTGGCACAGGCAGACCCTCGAGCTTTAACCAATTGGCCCTTTCCGTCTTTGCAGCCATGAAAATGGAGCCTCGAATCGAATACATTGACATGCCTGAAGGTCTGGAAAAGAGATACCAGTATTATACCTGCGCGGACACCTCCAAAATCATGAGCGCCGGATTTGACGGAGTTTTTACCGAATTGCCCGATGCGGTCAAAGATTATGTCCAGAATCATCTTGAAAAAGACTCACGGTCAAAAACGGACTGACCAGACCATAAAAAAAGCCCTGGGTAATTATTGTCTAACCAGGGCTTTTAGAACATGTTCCATGCCATACTGTAACGTGGACCGTTCAAAAATTCGTCAGGACTGCGCTACAAACCAAAAGTCAATTCGGAAACTTTCAGTTCATTCTTTACGGCACTCACTCCAGGGAATTCCTTTACGAGTTTTTCGGCCCTTTCTTTATCCCTTCGTTCAGATATTCTGCCTGATATTGTAACCAATCCGCCCGTCTCAAAAATTATTTCCACATTTCTGGCTATGGAAGAAGACAATTTCCTACGTATCAAAGCTTCAATTCGCTTGGCTATCGACATGTTCTTCAGCTTTTCGCAAAGTGAGGCTTCATCCTCTAGCGGATCCATCTTCTCTATGGCTTCCATTATGACGTCGCTGGCTCCTGAGGAGCCATATTTTTCAGTGTTTATGATCAGATCATACAGGGCCCATTCGTTTGGATCACTCCTGAATATTGACCTGATGAGGTTCTCTCTTTCGTGATCATATTTGACAACAAATTCCTGGGCTTCGCTCCTGGTGAAGTTGTAACGTTCCATAATCCTTTCTACCCGCAAAGGAAACGGAGCGACAATACGGCACTTGAAAACACCGGGTATTCCTCTCAAAACCACCTGCGCCCCTCTGCCAACAAGGACCACATTTCCAGAGCTTGCCTTCTCAAATGTTAACGCCTCAAAAAGACTTGTGTATGAGGGCCGGTCAAAGAAAATCCTCTCAAAAAAACCCGGGCCGTGCTCCATTTCATACAGGTCACAAGCCCGACTGTATTCCGGATCACAATTTTGAGCCAACTCGTGAACCTGATCTCTTCCTACCAGTTCGAGTCCCATTCTTCTCGCTATGGTAGCCGCCACAACGTCCGCGTACGAACCAACGAGTCTGGAGATAGTCACTATTCGCATTTTACCCTCGCAAACTTTTTTGAGAACTTTGGAGCTGACTGCCAAAGACCTTAAGATTTCTTGAGAATCAGACATCCTAGTGGAGGCAGGGTCAGCCTCAAATGCCGACCATACCCATGATGTGGTTTGGCAGTTGTTCTTATGATCCCACCATTGCCAACATCGCTCCCCCCATAATGTGAAGAGTCAGAGTTAAGAATTTCAAAATAATCCCCCTCGTCAGGCGCTCCGACCTTATAGTCTTGCCTGACAACCGGGGTAAAATTGAACACACAAATCAGATTACCCTCAGGGCCTCTTCTTATATATGAAATAACGCTGTTATAACTGTCATTGCAGTCTATCCAGGAAAAACCCTCCGGTTTGCAATCCCATTTCCATAGAGCGCTATCCGAATTGTACAAGGCGCCTAAATCTTCCATGAACCTCGACAGTTTCGCATGAGGCTCATGTTCCAGTAGAAAACTTTCCAGACAGGAATCGTGATTCCACTCATTCCATGTGCCCAACTCAGATCCGGCTATTAGAAGTTTCTTGCCGGGATGCGTAAACATATAAGCGAAAAGCAATCGCAAATTGGCAAATTTCTGCCAGTCATCCCCAGTCATTTTCCGTAGTAAGGAACCTTTTCCATAGACAACCTCATCGTGAGATAACGGTAGAATGAAATTCTCGCTGTAGGCATACATCATCGAAAAAGTCAGATCATTCTGATGAAAGCTCCTGTGAACCGGGTCCTTGGAAAAATACTTCAGTGTGTCATGCATCCAACCCATATCCCATTTAAAGCCGAATCCCAAGCCGCCCAGGTAGGTAGGCGTCGTGACCCCTGTCCAAGCCGTCGATTCCTCAGCGACGGTGAAACAGCCTGGAAACCTGGCATAAACGGCCCCATTGAATTCCTTGATAAACTCTATCGCTTCAATATTCTCATTCCCACCATATCTGTTAGGAACCCACTCCCCCTCGTTTTTGGAATAATCGAGATAGAGCATCGAAGCTACCGCATCCACTCTCATTGCATCGATATGATATTTATCAAACCAGAATAGCGCGTTACTGACCAGGAAATTTCTGACCTCGTTTCTGCCGTAGTTGAAAATCAGGGTTCCCCAGTCCTTGTGTTCGGCCTGGCGAGGATCCTCATGCTCGTATAACGCTGTTCCGTCAAACAGTCTCAGGCTAAAGTCGTCTTTCGGGAAATGAGCCGGCACCCAGTCAAGAATGATCCCGATGTTGTTATGATGAAGATAATCTACAAAATACTTGAAATCGTCCGGCGTTCCGAATCGACTGGTGGGCGCAAAATAACCGGTGACCTGGTATCCCCAGGACGCGTCAAACGGATGCTCCATTATGGGCATTAACTCAACATGGGTAAAACCGTATTTTTTGCAATGCGCAGCCACCGGTTCAGCCAGTTCCCTATAGGTCGCCCATCGGAAGTTGTCCTGCGCAATCCTCATCCAGGAACCCAGGTGTACTTCATATACACTCATCGGATTTGACATCGGATTTCGGTTACCTCTGGACTCTAGCCAATTCTGGTCAGACCATTCATAACCATCCACATTCCATACTATGGACGCGGTGCCCGGACGCAATTCCATATAAAAAGCGAAAGGATCCGTTTTAATCCTCAAATCCCCGGATTGAGTCTTTATTTCATATTTATAAAGGGTATTGACGCCTATCCCGGGTATGAACAACTCCCAAATGCCTGAACTGCCCATACTCCTCATGGGATAAAGCCGCCCATCCCAATTGTTGAATTCTCCTACTATACTGACCCTCTTGGCGTTTGGGGCCCAGACGGCAAAAGATACCCCCTGCACTCCGTCAAGCTCTCTCTGGTGAGCGCCCATTTTCTCATAAAGACTGTAATGCTTGCCCTCTCCGAGAAAATATAGATCCTGATCTCCCAAGGTAGGCATAAAGCGGTACGGTGGGTCATTTTCCCATGTTGAACCATCGGCAAAAACAAACTGAACGGAATGAGTCAAGGGCAACGAATGACCCTCCAACCACGCCCAGAACAGTCCTGTATAGCCAGACGGCTCCATGACGAACTGCAGTGAGCCGATATTTAGCCGGCACCCTACCGCGTCAGGATGATAAGCCCTTATTATTGCGCCTTCTTTACCATCAATCTGCGCATAATGAGCGCCCAGAACGCTGTGAGGATCGGAATGCTCAATTTTTGTAAGCCGATCAATATCCTCAGCAGATATTCCGTGGAGAATTCCATTAAAATTCATGATTCTTCCCTCGTACTAATCAAGAGTAGTTTTTAGGAAAGTTCTGAAACAAATAAATTTTGTCAGGTTTTTGAGACAAAATAGAGTTTTGAAAACATTTCACTTATGGAATTCTAACTCATTATGGAAAAATGGTTCAAATTATTTATTGATCCATTTTGTTATTTTCCGGAATGTTTTCCTGCTTGGCGTACAGAATTCTCAGGCAGTTGGGACAGGTCAGGAATTCCTGTTGCTTGAGCACCCGAATATTGAGTTGCGGCGGTACAGACATGTAACAACCGGTGCAGGATCCGTTGATCATCTCCGCCAAAGCACTGCCTCTAGCCTTTTTGACAATCTGGTACCGTTTTAGATACTCCGAGTCGATATCAACGACTATCTGATCCTTTTGTTTGGTTAGAGCTTCTACAGAATCTTTAGCCGTTTTAAGCAACTTTTCGGTTTCAGCCTTTTTCTTGACTATCGTTTTTTCAAGACTGTCTAATTCGGACTGTTTTTTCTCGGCGCTTTTTTTCAAATCTTCAGACTGGTCTATCAACTCCAGAATTGTTTCTTCGATTTCACTGGCAACCTTTTTCCCAAGCTTGATCTCACGGGACAAAGCATCATGCTCCTTGAGATTCTTGATGCTCAACAGACGTCTCTCAGACCTCTTGATCTTATCCTGCTCAACTGCAATATCCTGTTCTTTACCCCTGAGTTCTTTTTCCAGGACTCCATGTTGGGCTAAAGAGTCATCAATTTCATGTCTCAAGGCCACCATGGATTTCGCCATTTCCTGCAACTCTGACGGCATCCGATCAATGTGCTGTTGAAAATGGTCTATCTGTATATCGATTTTCTGGAGTTCTAACAACTTTAGTAATAAGTCTTTCAAGTAAAATCCCTCCTCATCAGGTTTATCATAGGTTGAATGGGTCCTTCTCTTCATGGCATTCACGGCAGACAATATGAACACCCATTTTTTCAAATTCTTCTCTGAAAGTGTCAGCCATGAGTTTTATGGCATGCTTCTCCATTCCAAAATGACCTGCATCGATTATCGGCAAACCACTGCGTAGGGCATCCACCGCCGAATGGTATTTCACGTCCCCCGTGATCATCACGTCCGCAGCCGTTACCAAGGCCCTGCTCAAATACCCGGAACCGCTTCCTGAGGCCAGAAATATATCTGAAACCATCTTTTCAGGGTCGTCACAAATGACTGTGGTTCCATCCAGAGTCCATTTCCGTTTAACAAGGTCATTAAGAGACTTGAATGACATCGGCTGCTTGAGCTTCCCTGTCCGTGCGCAATTCGCCTGCTCAGGCATGGTTATTTCCTGCAGCCCCAGCAACCCAGCAAGGTAGTCGTTCAATCCTCCTTGGGCCGCGTCGAGGTTGGTGTGGAGACTAAGAACGTCCACATCTGACCTGATCGCCAAAATTATGGTTTCGCCGGTCAATTCCGTTGCCAGAATATTTTTTACAGGATTTATAAGGATGGGATGGTGGGTAATAATTAATTCACAGCGATTGCTTTTTGCGAAATGTATTGTAGATGGATTAACGTCAAGACTAAATGCGATGTTTGTGATTTCCCGGTTTGGTTCGCCAATCTGAATTCCCGAATTGTCCCAAGGTTCTGAGTTGTTGAATGGAAATTTCCTGTTGGCTATTTCCACAATCTGAATTAGCTTAAGGGCTCTCAAATCTGGCAACCTGCTTTCATTTCGAAGGGATGACACATTTGTTGAAGGTCTTGCTCCTTACGGGATAAATCCGTCTGTTGTCGTGATATCGGGATGCATTGGAAAAACTACAGCGGATGTGAAACGTCGCTCAAAACATGAACTGACGTTATTGCATTAGAATTACTTGCAAAAAAAACGGGGAGCCCATTTTAGGGCTCCCCGTCCGGAAGTTTGCATCTGAGGTTTTTGAGTCAATTGATCGCATTTTTGGTCAAATCTAAAATGGTGGGCCCACCTGGATTCGAACCAGGGACCAACCGGTTATGAGCCGGGAGCTCTACCAGCTGAGCTATGGGCCCTTACTGATAAACCGTAATTATACGGGTATTGAATATACCAGTCAACAGTTATTTAGCTTACGTAAAAAAAAGGAGCTAAACGCTCCTTTCATCAACACAGCCAGGATTGAATACAGAGCAACTGTTCTAATATCCCCAGTAGCCACGATTGTAGTTTTGCCACTGATTGTTAACACTTCTCCTGTAAGCGTCCTGACCAGAAGCTTCGGTGTATGGCATAACAGTTTCCTTGCCTTCAACCTCTCTCACTTCCGTCAAGCACACCAGGGCCTTATCCAGAAGGGCTTTTCTTTTTTTGATGATATTGTTGAAGTCCTTGTTTTTGGAGGACTTGGATGATTGAGCGCATTGCTGAAGTTCATTAAAGAATTTGTTCTCGGAACCGAGCAAATTCCTGGTTTCTTTCCTGATGGATTTGAGTAATTCTTCCTTTTCGGCAATTCCCTCGGCGACCTGGGATGCGATGGTTTTTCCCTTTGTTGCCGAAACCAGGGGTTTATTGGTGATTTTTTCAACCGGAGTCTGTTCAAGAGCGTTGAATTTGTCCAGACGGTCCTTTATTTCCTGATAGGCCTGTTCCCACTTGCTTTTGATGGGCATACACTGCGAATCCACTTCCTGGGCCGAAACCTGGACTGCAGCAGGAATCAGAAGAAGAAGCATAACCGGCGCCACAAAACGAGATAATGTTTGAAACACCGACTGGGTCAATTTCTCCACTTTAACGAGTCTCCTTTCGGACACACTTCTTTAATATCGAAACCAACATTGAATGAATATAGTGTCATTTTATCTTATTTGCCAATAAATTTCAAGAGTATTTCTGATTTATAAACTTTAACTGTCAGAATTGAACAAGCATCATGCAATATATTTAACATAACCTACTTAACATGTTTAGTTTTTTGAATACCTACGGACCACTTCTTCCATGATGGAAGAAACCTTTTCAGAAAGCATGTAGTTAATGCCACCACGATCGAATGATTCTCGAACTAATTCAAGAAAAGTATCAAAACCGCCTTCGCTCTCAAGAATAATCCCGGCGTTACGCGCTTCCTCAACCGTGAATTCATTGTCAGCGTTTTGGGCAACCCGCGCAAACGCATCGCGGTATTCTTTTTTACCACCCCAAAAAACTATCACATTGTCCATATATTCCAACATTTCCCTGATTTCACTGATCAATTCTTCTCTGGTGGCCGTTTCTAAATTCATTTTTACTCCTCACAGAATTCTGAAATTTATCCAGGATGATGATTGTTCAAAACGACGATCTTCATCGATCAAAAAGTGATCGGATTTTTGATTTTGTTCAATTGGCGGCATTCATATCGGACCTAGAATCTGATTGGTAGATTCTTTATCTCTTTGATATCCTGATCTTTTAATGTCTTGGTAAGGCTCTCTTCCCATCGGAAAAATCTTCTGGCGATACTTTCAATCTTGTCCAGAGACTGCGCAATCTCCTGAGCCAGATAATGATCCCTGTTTTTTTCAGCCTCTCGAAGCTTTTGTTTGAGATGAGTGAGTAATTTACGCGCCTGTTCAGGTGTTTCTATGTATATATTCGGATCGTATACATTTCCACGTCTTTCTTTAGGACTCCACCTGGACCTGATATCGTTGACGTGCTCTCTTAACATATTAAAGCGTTCCCCGTTGGTTGACCAAGCCTGGCTCAACAAAGCCATCCAGACCCTGCATTAACCAGTTATAAGCTCAATACCAATACAAATTGTAAAGCACGCTGTTCAAAAAAACAAGAACCATGAGGTCTGTCCACATTCCAGCTTCGCCAATCATCGATGCGAGTGCGCCTGTCCCTGTGTTCAACGGTGTCGTGGCTGCAATTGTCCGACCGATGATCAAATTAATCCCGGAAGACGCCCTGAGCATGTTCGTCTAGGTGTTGCATCGCTTCGACGGCTTGTGATAAAATCATGAATAGAATGAACAGGCGGTAAACCATGAAAAAAGCCAGTATAACCATTTTAGTCCTGATTGCCCTGGGGATGTGCCTGTTGACACCGACCACACCAGACGCGGGAGAGATCTGGATAAAATGCCATATTACCTGTCGATGCCTCCAAGACAATACCGTCGGCAACTTTTCATTTAACATTCCCGTTGACACAACCCCGGACATCGGATTCGAAGCAGACCTCGCTTGCAAGCGATACGGGCATCAGGTCTGCTATGATGGATGCAACGGCCTGAAGTTTACTTATACGTACCAGGTTGTCGCCCCCTGATTAACGAAGTCAGGTTCTAAATTTTTTTGTTTCCCTCGGAAAGGCCCTGCTCACTCAGACCGCTTAGCGCCCCTTGCAGCCCTTTGTCCCAGTAATATAAGCAACATTGATACCACAAGTAGAATACTCAGGATTGTGGCTGGAATCGTCTTACCCTTGAAGAAAAGTAAAGCGATAAAACTGGCGCTCAAAAGCACCGCCGGATAGGCGATCCAGTTGCTATTAAGTATTTTCATCAGCATTTTTAATTAACTTTAACCTGTTTGCGTTGTTGGGTCGCCCTTGATTCCCGTTCGCGTCAATTCCTGGACAACTTGTCAGGCCTGGCGCTATTTCTGATAATGTTAAGATATTGGGAATAATCAAGTTTCTTGAAAGTTTCGAGAGCCTGGTCCATCTCTTTCCGAGCTTGCTCAAAACGGCCCAGTTTTTCCAAAACCTTAGCCTTTTCAGTGGCCAGCGCTGCAGATGATTTGTCAAAATAGTTCAGAGACTCGTTGAATTTTTGAGCTTTCGAATACAATTTCGCCATATTGTAAAAGGCTTTTGATTCATTGGAAATATCGCCGACTGAACGCGCCAGCCATAGAGTTTTCAGAGTCTCCATTGAAGGTTCAACATCCAGTCCTATTTTACCGGCGAGTGAGCGCGACTTGGACTCCAGTATCTTTTCCGCTGCCCGACTTCGTGGATTAGAGGTTGAAAGCGCTCTGGTGTAATCTTCTAAAGCCTGCGAGAGTTGGCCCAGCTTTTCGTTTATCAATCCCCTCTGGTTGAATGCTATTTCTTCATTTTGCTTGAAATCAAGTTTCTCTCGGAAAGCTAATGATATGTTCAAGGCGTTTAAAGCTTTTTCGTAACTGCCGGTTCGTGAATACTTTTCCGACAATTTTTCCAGGACGGTGATCATTTGCTTTTCGTCGCCGGTTTTTCTGAGCCTTCTCAGTTCGGCCAGGTCCTCATTGATGGATTTTTCACTGACCTTTTTAGACGCTTCTGATGTATCCTTTTTTGAAGAGACCTCCGTCTTGTTTGGAACATGAACGTCTCTGTTTTTCACTGAAGCCATTGCTTCAACACCTGAGACCGGATCCGGAACATGAATCTTATCAACCTCTTTCGTGGGTGCAACCCACAATTTGTTTCCGGGTGACGGGAGCTGACTGTGAGACTCAGGCAAGAGTTGATCAGGGCCCAGTTTAGATTCGATGCTCTTTAATCTCGCTGACACAATTGCTTTATTATTTTGATCCTGGACAGTGTTGGACGCCTGAAGCCTTGGCCCCTCATTCCCCCACATTACCGGACCTCGTCCAATAGCTTCAAGTTTTTCAGGCGAATTAACCGGTCTTTGTTTGGAGCCGCTTTTTGACTGGTTCGCCGGCTCTATGGTCTCGGGGCGTTGCGTCTGTGTTTTTTGATGAGCAGTGTCCATAGACGCCAACTTTTCTTTTCCGGACAAGGACAATACTGGAACGGATTTTTCGGAGTCAGCCGCTGCAGAAAGGGTGGGCTTTTCCTGATTCGGGATTTGGTTTGGATCTTTGGTCACCTGTGACGCTGTTCCTGATTTTGGGTCTGCTATTTTCCTTCCAGCCAGAGCCGCTTCCTGAACTGCTTTTGTGAACAGGATTCCGGCCTGTTCATTCATGCCGGAAGCTGTCCTGATATTTCCCAGCTCAATTAATGTCATGGCCACTTCATCGTGGGCTTTAAGGCTGTTGAATATTTTTAGGGCACTTTCACAAGTTTCCGATGCTTTTGCGTTTTCACCCATCGAATTGTAAAGTCTGCAAATAGAGAGTTGGCACCATGCGACTGCCAGAGAATTTCGATTGCGTTTTTCAAGTTGTCTGGCATCCTCAAATCTGACAAGAGCTTTGCTTGTGTCGCCTTTTTGGACAAATTCCATTCCCTGTCTGAAAATCTCAGAAGCCGAATTCGAAAATGAACGCAAGGCCGCTTCACGGTTTACCTTTTCAATTTCCTGAACATTTTCGATTACCGGCGCTACTGATATCCACTTGGTGTTTTCCGTCTCCGTTTTGGCTTCAACCCTGGGCGAAGCCAGGATGATCTCTCTCTTCAGGGGCGCTTTTCCCTGGGAGGATTCGACTGACTTTCTTTGATCCGCTGCGTTACTGGAACTTGAATTGGAAGAGACCTGAAGTTTTTCCAGACTTGATATCTTTTTTTCCAGTTGTGAGATGACATCTGGTTCCCTGATCAGACCCATGGCGACCTGATACATTTTCAGGGCTTTTTCCCTGTCGCCGATTTGCTCGAGAGACTCCCCCATGAAAAGAAATGAACGGTAATCTAATGGTCGGAATGAAACAGCCAGGTCGAAATCCTTGATGGCTGAACGATGATCCCCTTTGCGTGCCCTGGCCAATCCCATGTTGGTGTAAATTTTTCCTTCTATTCCTCCAAATTTCAGGGCTTCGTTAAAATCCTGGAGCGCTTCGTCGTAACTCCCACGCTGAAGATAGATAAGGCCTCTGTTGTTGAGGGCATTAGCGTAATCGGGTTTTATTTCCAGGGCTTTGCTGTAATCCACCAGCGCACGTTCAAGATCTCCCAGTCGTTTATAAGCTACCCCCCTGTCATTATACAGTCTGTAATCATTAGGGGATTCCTTTATAGCCCGTGAAAAATGGTCGATGGCTTCTTGTACGGCGCCTGCTTTCATTGCGGACAATCCCGAGTTGTAATAATCAGGATTTGCAGCCCATGCGGCCTGAGTCATTAAAAAAAAGGACCCCACCATTACAGTCACAGCAATGAAACCTTTTAAAAGTCCCATCAACTTTTTCCTCACTCAAAATCGGTCATCGGGCCAAGACGCTTGACTCAGCAGCCAACAGGCCTGTTATTCACCTTAAGGATTAATTCAAAAAACTCAGGAATGGCTTTTTTATTGCTGCTCTGAGTTACCATCCGCAAACCCTAATTGACCTAAAATATCTTTCACGAAGAAGGCAATCTCATCCAGAGCTGCTGGTAATTTTTCCGTCAATGAGGCGTCCTTGAGGGCTCCATAGACATTGTTCGATCCATATTTGATGACCTTGTTTGATGGATCGGGGGTTCCTGAGACGTCATATCTTTCCATCCCCACCGCCAGGGCTATTCCTGAAGCCACAACACACATCAAAATTACAAGAACCACGGTTTTCATGACATATCTCATCCTAATCCTCCAATAGTTATGACCATAATATCCTACAATATGTCAATATTATATCATAAGTCGCTGAAAAAGGATAGAGTTAAGCTATCATTTATAATTATTTATGATTTCAAATACTTGATAGATTAGATAAAACCATGATTTAGAGTTGACAAAGAATGGTGGTTTCCTGGTCCCTTGAGGAATAAGCATGATCGGGGTCTGACGGACTGATGAGGCGCAGGAAGACCGGAGACTGTCCTGCGCCTTCAGAGGCCTACCTCAGGCCGTCTTCTTTTTTGGCTTCTCCTAACTTTAGTCCGCCTATTCTGGGTAGTGGACGTCCGGAGTCGGTAACAACAAGAGCCACAACTATTTCATCGCCTTTTGGGGCATCCTGGACTCTGACGGGCATTGCGTCGAAATGAGATCTGACGAATGCAGCGTCCTTGTAATGAACTGGAACATCGATCTCCGTCCCCGGTGTGCCCATTTTTTTTGCGGAGGGTATGATGGCTTTCCCGCCTGCCAGAGCATTCCGGAAAGGGGTTCCGAGTTTTGGATGCAAAATGGCCCCGGCATGCTCAAGTTCACCCATGGTTCCGACTATGGCGGCCTTCCCATAACTTTGAGCGTCTTCGGGTTTGATACCTAGCGCTTTCACAGCTATGTCGGCAAGCAGGCCACCAAGCTCTTCACCGGTATTTATAAGCTCTTCCAGATTCTCTTGGTAGACGCCGGCAAAAGGGTTTTTTATGACCGCCATAGCGGCTGCCCTTCTGGTAGGCGGGTTGACGGGTTGTCCCATTTCAGTTCTGGTCTCTTCTACGGTTGTCACAATTTTGCGGATGTTCATCGAGTCGATCTCCTGAGTTTACTTAAAGTTACTAGACTGTCTGAGGCTCAATCCAAGCCCATATATGGTGTCAAGTTGATTTGGAGAGTATTTTTCTGTTTAAATTTTACGACTTCAGTCTGACCTGTTCCAATCTATCGAATATGGAGCCACAAGTTGCAATCCTGTCGCATACTTTCAAAAAAGCTCCCAGGATGAAGCCCTGACCGGTCAATTGTTGGGCTCTGGCCAATCCCTTGTTGAGGGCTTCTCTGATTTCACGATCATCCAATCCATCAAGGCCTACTGTCACCTCAAGATCTTTTATGTCACTCTCCGGATCCAGTTCTCTTGCCTTGATTCTTCGTATTCCAGGGCTTTGAATATAAGTGTGGTTTGCTATTTCAGTGGCTGCAGCGTCTGCAACCGAGCATCTGGAAGCAAAAACAACTGCGGCGGAGGCTATGCCGAGAGTAAAGCTTCTTCCTCCCAGACCACTGGAACATACGCCTCCGACCTGATCTGACCCCAGAACAGGCAATTTGTAGTCTACAATATGGGAACTGATGTCAGACCGTATGCCTACCGTAACAGGAGCGTCCTCCATCGTACGAAGGGCTATGTCACCCCCATTGTTTACAATGGACCTGGTCGCCCCCTGGCTGCTCAGATAGTCAGCGACCGCGTCTGAAATAGATCCTGCGACTGCAGCCATTGGAGTCAAATCTGTTGACATTATCATGCGACAGGCCTTCCACATTTCTCTGACGACCGTTGAATCAGGTTCCTGGTCAATTTTTATGGCGGGTAAAAGCAGTTTATGTCGTTGGGCGGCAACCTGACTCAAAAACTCAATGGCCTTTAAAGCGGCAAGTCTTTCTATTTCCGGATTTCGTTCACCATGAATGGACGCGTCTATAAACATCCTCATTGGTCCGCATTCAACGAGAACTGTTTTGTCTCCTAGCAGAACTACATCGCTTTTCAATGTCTCACGCTTGAGGGCTTACCTGACAAACGGTTTGATCGCTTCCTCGTGTCCGCCCATTCCTAGATAGTCTTTTAGGGTCATGGTGTATTCGATCGGGCAGACTGTGGCAGGTGTAGGAACCCACGTAAAGGCTCCGCGCACTATTTTTTCAACGTCTACCATAAAGTTTATGCCGCCGCCGGGAAGAACGAATGTCGGAGCGCCACCAACTGTAAGCCTGACCTTGTTTTGATGAACCGCTTTTGTGAGCTTGATCGGATATCGCGTGACTCCTGCTCGGGCGCTACCGCCCGAGCCTCCACAATAAATTCCGGAAACTCTCGATCCCTCACAGCTTTCAGAAAGAGCATTGACGGCATCGGCCGCAGCTTTTGTCAGTTCCGTTTCCACAAGTTGTCCGTCCGGGTCTACTTCAAACATGGCTGCCTTGCGACCGGTCGTTTCAGTAATGAGAATTTTGAGTCCCGGTTTGGCCACGTTCATATCAACAGAGGATATTATCTCCTGTGGTCTTCTGATCGAAGTGCCTCCCCAGCCATCCCCATGATCTCCAAAATAACGGCCTGGGGTGCTCTTGCGAAATTTCAGATTGACGCCGGTGGGCGATGCCCCCACATATTTGCCGGCAGCGTGTTCACTGAAAAGTCCTGTAAGATGAGAATCCAGCACTATGGTCTCATCTGCCACTTCCTTGAAAATAGGAGCAAAAAGCCCTAAAGTGGCGCTTCCGCATCCTACACGCATGACGCCATCGACCTGCCCGTCAATTAGCGGAGGATTTCCTATCTGGGCAGTTATTTCGCTTCCCTTATCGACCCTGAGTTTAGCGCTTTTTCCATTAGCCAGATCGGTGATCAGCTTGGCTATTATCATGCCGTTAGGGCCTGTTAGGAGATTCACCCCCCCCAGAGACAATATCTTTGACCCATATTCCTCTGTTGTGAGATGGCCAACACGTTTTTTCTTGAAATAAATTCCGGAGCCTTCATTCCCGATCGTCAGGTCGGTGTCTATTTTAAGTTTCAATCCTGAATAGCTCAAAGGGGCCTCTGTGACCACTGTCACCACATCAATCCCCTCAACCTTCGATTGCACTATATGCGGCGCCGGTTTACAATCCGGATATGTTGTGCCTGAACCGATTGCGGTAATCAAAGGTTCCCTGATTTCAGAACTCCAGTCATCACCTACAATGAGTCGAACATCTTCATACGTCATCAGAGGTATGACACGCTCAAGTTCGGTCCCCGTATTTCGGAAGCGTTGGCAGGCCCCGGTGAAACCTTCCTTGATTTTGCATCGCACCGGACATGATTCACAAGTGATGTAGGAATAATCAGGAGTTTCATCAGAGAAAAGAGCCGACTCATTACACACTCTAAAACATGCCCCGCAGTCACAGCATGATTCCCAAATTGTGGCTTTGCGTTTCTTGATGGTAATGCTCCCCTGAGGGCATACTGAAACACAGTGACCGCATCCCTTGCATTTTTCTTCAATGACTTTCATGTGAGCCGAATCTTTCCTTTGCTAAAGTTGCTCTAGGCGGCCACACCGGCTTTACGGGTGGCGGGAGGCGTATTACGGCTGACTTTAACCTTAATCTCACCGTCAATGATAACCATAGACACCCCGGGAACATCTCCGGCCTTAATGGCCTCCAGGGCAGTTTTACCAACCGATCCCATCGGGCAGTCCATTATCGTGAGATCGGCTGGATAACCCTCACGGATAAACCCACATTCAAGATTAAAAATCCTGGCAGTATTCCCGGTGGCCATACATAGCGCTTTTTCAGGCTCCAGCGCGGTCAAAGAAGCAGCTGTGCTTATAACTCTGAGAATACCCAAAGGTATTATTCCGGTTCCGGAGGGGGCGTCATTTCCAATAATGAATCGCTCCAAGGCGCTGTATTTCATCCCAAGGTTCACGGCGTCCACCAGAGTTTTCATGTTCCCGCAATGCACCAGTTCCAAGGCATATCCGGTCTGCCTGACCAGTTTTTCAATTTCATCGACTGATACCGATGTTGGACCTCCATTGACATGGCAGGCCACGTCGGGGTCCACGGAAATCACATGATCCGCCGTCACCGTATCACTGCCAGGTATTGACGTGCCTCCAGTATGCATCAGAATCTTCATTCCATTTTTCCTGGCCCAGAGCACCATAGGTGCGGCATCCTCGGCGAATTTGACCGAACCCAGCCCAATTTCACCTACTACCCTGACTCCCTCACGGCCCATTTCTTCAAAATCGGACTCTTTGAGACCTTTTTCAAGAATCACCGCCCCAGCAATGACCTTCGCCCCTCCCGGCCTGAAATTGTTAAAAGCCTTTGCAGCAAGAATGGCCAGAGCCTTTGTGCCGGCCGGGTCTTTGGGACGCCCCTGGAGATGAACTTCTCCAGCCGAGATCATAGTAGTCACTCCACCGTGAGTCTCACTCTCAAGGAACCCTATCTGGTTCTGACGTGGAGAAAAATCTCCAAGCACAACGTGACAATGTGAGTCAATAAGGCCAGGCGTTACTGTAGTCTGAGCAGCATCGATAACCTGGTCCACACTCTTGTCGGCAAAGTCCCGAAAAGAACCTATTGCGGATATTTTTCCATCTTCTATGAATATGGCGTCAGCCTTGATTATTGGATTATTGATGTCGCCGGAAATTAGTGTCCCGATATTTTTGATAAGCTTGGTAGACATTGTTTCTCCTTGTGTGCCATGTCACTTTATATTCACGATATTTGCAAAGATCACAGGGTCAGGAATCTTTGGAAATGATGCTGGCGGCAAGGACCCGTTCCAGATTCGCAGGCAATTTGTAAATGCGTGAACCCAGGGCGTTGGAAATGGCGTTCAGAATAGCCGGCGCAGTGGGTATGAGGGCCGGTTCGCCGACCCCTTTGGCGCCAAATGGCCCGGATGGCTCATAATCCTCGACAATGATCGGTATTATTTCGGGAACGTCTGCGCAGGTGGGTATGTGGTAATCTTTGAAGGATTCTGTTTTACCCGGATTGAATTCCTCCATTAATGCAAAACCCAGCCCCATTACTACACCGCCGTAAATCTGTCCCCTGACATTTTCAGGGTTGATAGCTTTTCCGACATCGTGAGCGGCAGTCACCCTTAACACCTGGACTTCACCGGTGAGGGCATCGACCACGACCTCAGCAACATGGCTGGCATAAGCGAAGGTAGCGTAAGGTTTACCCATTCCTGTCAGGGGGTCTAGCGGGGTAGTGTCCGGATCAAAAAATCCCTGCCATTTTAAAGGCGTTCCGGCCCGGCTAATTATTGAAGCCAGTTCTTCAAATGTAACCGATTTGTTTTTGTCTTCCAGGTCCTTAATTTCACATGATTTTAACTGGAGTCTGCTCCTGGATGTTTTCAGTTTGTTCGCCGCATGAGTAAGGAGCACTTCTTTGAGTTTCCTGGTTGCCTCTAGAACAGCATTTCCCGAGATGTAGGTCTGGCGACTTGCTGATGTGGCTCCTGCCGATGTTGTCTGCCCCGTGTCGGCTATCACCAGTTTGATCACCATGGGATCCATATTCAATTCCTGCGCAGCTATCTGGGATAAAACCGTGGAAGAGCCCTGTCCTATGTCGGCTGCACCGGAAAAAAGGGTTATCGATCCGTCTTTGTTCAACTCAATCTGTGCCGTCGATGGATTTTGAACACCCGTATTGCCAATCCCGTACAACATTGAGGCAGTTCCTATCCCGTATTTAAGATACGGCTTCAGTACGGGGATACTTTGCCTGGCCTTTTCATAATATGGTTTAACGGCTTCAAGGGTCTTGGATATGCCCACACTTGCTTCGAGTTGTTGTCCCGTGGCTGTTTGTGAACCCACCCTCAGTGAATTGCGAAGCCTTATTTCAAGAGGGTCTAGATCCAACGCCTCAGCCAGCAGATCCATCTGGGACTCGTGCGCAAACGCTATTTGTGGAACACCGAATCCACGCATCGCTCCGGCCATTGGATTGTTCGTGTAAGCGAAGGTGGATTCTATGCTTAAATTGGGAATTTCGTATGGTCCGGTTGCATGAACAGCGGCCCGAGAAACCACCGCCATGCCATAAGAAGCATAAGCGCCTGTATCACCTATTATTTTTACATTAGCCGCCAATAATCTTCCATCTCGTGATGCGCCGCTTTTGTACCAGATCTTCAATGGATGACGTTTGGATGTGCATAGAAAAGCCTCTTCTCTGGAGTAAACCATCTTGACAGGTCTCTTCAACAGCCATGCGGCCAGTCCCAGAAAGCCCTGAGTGTTCAAGTCGAGCTTGGATCCGAAACCACCGCCTGTCGGAGATTGTATTATTCTAACCTTCGATTCATCCAGGTTTAACAAATCACAGACATCTTTGAGATCGTAATGAGGATTCTGAGTAGACGCAAAAATGGTCAGGACACCATTGTCATCGATCAGGGCCACTCCGGCGTCAGGCTCTATATAGGCGTGTTCGACATGGCTGGTTTCGTAATAGCGTTCAATGACTACGTCAGAAATCCTGAAAGCTTCTTCCGGATTACCCTTTTTGATGATTCTGCTGCCAAGAAGATTACCTTTTTCGTGAATCCCTGGAGCATCAGGTCTTAGCGCATCTTCAGGATCAAAAATACCGGGCAGCTCCTTATAGGAAACGCTCACCAGCCTTGCGGCTCTTTGAGCGGCCTCCAGGGTTTTGCCGACCACTATCGCGATGGGATCACCCTTGCATCGGACCTTATCTTCAGCCAGAAGCTGCTGGTCCTTGTTTATGATTCCAAATCTGTTTTTTCCGGGTATGTCCTTGCTTGTGAACACCCCGAGACATCCTGGCCAATCGAGGGCTTTCTGAGCGTCCACGGATTTGATTAGGGCATGATGCCTTTGGCTTCTGACGGCGACAACGAACGCCATGTCATCAAGCTTGATATCGGCGCCGTAATGAGCTGAACCAAGAAGTCTCTCCCAGGCGCCCACTCTCACAAAGCTTTGCCCAACACTACCCATCGGCTGATCGTTAGAGTTCTTGCCAGTCAAAAAAGATTTCCTCTAGGGTTTTTATTGTCAACCCAACTACTGCGGGCTTTTTGTAGACAAATGATGGTCTTTCACCACTCAGGCGGACCATTTCCAGCGCGACAGACTGAGCCGCTTCTGCTATTGTCGCTGCATCCGGAACCCGCCCGATCAGTTGATCCTGAACAACAGTCATAATAGATGGCTGAGGGGTTATCGACGAAAGTGACAGCCTCAGTTTTGTAACCGTTCCCCTTGAGTCAACCAGCGCCATGGCCGCAGCGCCCGCACGTGAAATCGCCAGGGACCGTCTCCTGGCTATACGATTGTAGGACCATCTGAAGCCTTCCGGCCATATTTCCAGTGAAAATCCCTTTATCAGTGATCCGGAATTCAGATTTGTCCGGTAGGGACCCAGTATGAACGAACTTAACGGTTCGCTGAATTCAGATTCAGCGTTTTTCAGCAATACCCGTGCGTCATGAATCATCATGGCCGGAACACTGTCCGCCGCAGGAGAAGCGTTACCGACATTACCGCCCAGTGTTCCGGTGTTCCGGATCTGAAGGCTTCCTACCTGACTGCCGGCCCTGATTAACGCAGGCGCAAATTTCCGGATAACAGGATGGTTGACTATTTCAGAATACGTTAAAGCCGATCCGATCTCCAAGCGTCCATCATTGATGGCAACCTGTCTCAGTTCATCAAGTCGGGACACATCAAGAACGTAACCGGACGTCATGGTTCCGTTTCTAACGGCTATGAGAAGGTCTGTCCCGCCTGAAATCACTCGTGACTCCGGACCATGTTGGAAAAGGAAATCGGTAGCCTCCGCCAGATTCGCCGGCCTGAAATATTTGAATTTTGGTCTGATTTCATTCATGTCTTGAATCGTTGTCCTGCAAGATCCTGGATGCGCTTTCGATAGCTTCTATTATCTGCACGTAACCCGTGCATCTGCAGAGGTTGCCGGAAATAGCCTCAACTATTTGATCTCGGGAAGGTCTGGGATTTGAAGTAATGATAGCGTAAGACGAGAGCAACATCCCGGGAGTGCAAAATCCGCATTGCACTGCGCCTGTATCCGCAAAAGCCTTCTGAAGCGCTTGTCCTGATCGACTCCCGGACAATCCCTCCACCGTTATAACCTCTCTCCCATCCAGTTGAGCCGACAAGGTCAAACACGAGTTCACTGCCTTGCCGTCAATCAATATTGTACAGGCCCCGCATTCTCCGATGCCACAACCCTCTTTAGTCCCAATTCGACCCAACCTGTCTCTAAGCGCCATTAGCGCGCTTTCAGAAGGATCAACAAGTAATGTCAATGTTTCTCCATTTAACCGGAAGGTTATGGACAAACAATCAGTCGGATCTTCAAAATGTTCTGACATTAAACTTTCCCAGACTTGATTTGGAATTGTGATTCAATTGACGCCGCTTCTCTCAAGGGTGTTTACAGATGGCGTTGGATCTGCTGCATGCCAATGAGTGTTTGTCTTGACGGCACACATCTTTGGACGATCAACGATCATAGTCCTGATTGAACCGATCGGATCAAAAAGTCGGAGGACTGATCACCCAAACTACCACTGTTTCGGACTTGCCTGGATTCGTCCAGCCATGGGGGTCCGAGGAATTGTAATAGAAGCTCTCGAACTCTTTGACCAAATGAGTCAAGCCATTGAGTTCGATCTCTAGTTCACCTTTCAAAACTATTCCGAATTCTTCACCAACATGACTGTAAAGACCATGAGAACCCCCTCCGGGCTGTATCGTGGTGAAGAACGGTTGCATGCGCTTGCTCTTGGTATTTCGGACCAGAGACTGCATCTTGGCATTCCATCGGTCCAGTGTCAGAGTCAGGCGCTGGTCCTCCCGCAAAACCACAGGATCATCGTCGTGCGCCTCCACGAAAAAATCAGTGATCTTGGCCTGTAGCGCCTCTGCTATCTTTTTCAGAGTAGATATCGATGGAGATACTCGACCATTTTCTATCTGGGACAAATACGCGTCAGAGCAACCTGCCTTTTCGCCAAGTTGCCGAAGGGTCAGGTGATTGCTTTGACGCCTGGCTTTTATCCTCTGGCCTATGTCAATTTCTACGCTCATGATTTTGAACTAATTTAACGAAATTAAGTATCATCTAATATTCTAAGTATGTTCAAATTTATTATGGGTGTCAATGCCATTCTTTTAGCCAGAAAAAGAAAAGCTGTGTGTTCAATATTGGCAGTTAAGCTCTTGCCCTGATCAGACAAAAAAAAAGCAATCCTGAAACTGGAGGATTGCTAAGAGGGTATGGTTAGGAGTCGTTGTTCGACAACATGTATAGCAAGTGGCATGCCAAATTCGTTTTGTCGTAGCATTTCAATATCTTTGATTCCGATAACACATGGGGGTGACGATGGTTTGGGAAAAAATTTCACATCTTTTTTTCTCCTCTGTTCCCGCGCGATGAAATTTTTCGCATATATTTTTCATCATTTCATTTACCAGATTTCAAGTGTCTAAACATAAGACATTTCTAGACGCGCGATTTGACTCTACGAAAACGCGCTGCGAAAAAACCATCCATCGCAAAATCAGTTGAGGGAGGGAAGGTAGAGAGAAAGCCTTCTTGGTCTATATGAACCGGACAATTGATTGAGAGAGGTTTGATCGGGTCAATAATAAAATCAGGACTGTCTGAGATAAATAAATTGGCAACATCGAGTGTCTCTTCGGTGGAATGGGAGCAAACCGAATACAGGATTATTCCATCGGGCTTTAACAAGTTTGAAACAGCTTTTAGCAAGCGGTATTGTTTTTGGGAATGTTCCTTGAGATCACCTTCATTGATCCCGAACTTAACTTCCGGGTTGTGTCGCAGGACTCCGAGATTTGAACAGGGAGCGTCCACCAGGATTCTGTCGAAGCTTCCCATCGTCAGATTAAACGATTCGTCTGAACAATCTCCGCAAACTGTCTTTACGTTTTGTACGCCTAGCCGATCCAGATTCTGCCTGGTCTTGGCAAGCCTTTGGGGACTAATGTCGCACGCTGTAACTTGTGCGCCTGCGTCAGCCTGAGAAGCAATATGAAAAGTCTTGTTACCCGGAGCTGCGCATGAATCAAGAATTCGCTGATCGTTTTTGATTTTTAACAGACCCGGGATCAGTTGTGACGCGAAATCCTGGACCAGAAAAAGACCTTGCTTGAATCCATCGATAGATGAGATAGGCTGTCCAAAACCGGCCGGCTCTACCGAATGCCAGTCCGGATAATTTTTGATCCATCCTATGTTTTGCCTCTCCAGCAATGTCAAAAAGTTTTCCAAAGATATTTTGTGGGTATTGACGCGAAACAAGAGTCTTGATCTCGAGTTGTTAAACCGTAGAATGTTTATGGCCCCATCAACTCCAAATTCATCAACCCATCTTTTCACAAGCCATTTTGGATGTGAGTAATAATCACTCAATTCATCCGGATTCTCTCCTGGCTCCACCAAGAAAACTTCTCTGTTCTGCGAGACCTTCCTCAGCAATCCGTTGACCAAACCTGCCATGGACGCATTAAGCATACGTCGCGCCTGAAGAGTTGATTCGTTCACTGCAGCCCGCAGGGGGATTCTATCGAGGTAAATCAGTTGATAGATCCCCATTCTGAGAATGAGTCTGAGCGTCGGACT
Organism: uncultured Desulfomonile sp.; assembly: GCA_964528855.1. Classification (GTDB taxonomy): domain Bacteria; phylum Desulfobacterota; class Desulfomonilia; order Desulfomonilales; family Desulfomonilaceae; genus CAITZA01. Next base: position 33,508 of record CAZGVM010000008.1, read on the forward strand.
GATTTTTTTCGAAGGGTTGTTCGAAAACAGGCTTATTATGTGATCAAGATGAGTCCTGTTACGGGTAACTCCATACACGAGTTCGGTTATCAGGGCTCTGTCTTTTCCTGAAATGTTGGTCCTGGATAATTCCTGATTAATTGCGCTTTCAGCAAATGTTCCCTTTTCGACTGCCAAGAGCGAACTAAAGGCTATTTTTCTTGAAATGCTCTCATGTTCACTCGGGTTTCTTGATGTAGATGGATTCATTCTTCAATCGCCAAAGTTGTAGCGGCTCCAATCAGTCCATAAAACAGGCGCCCATGTCTCCGGGATGATGACATGGACGCCTATGTGTATGATTATAAGGTTTAAAGGGAAAGTTAGGCTAAACATTCATTTTTCTTAGCCGGGCTATTCTCTCTTCCATTGGGGGATGAGTGGAAAAAAGACTTGCCATTGTACTTCCGGAGAGCGGGCTAACTATAAACATGTTTGCCGTTGATGGGTTGGCATCCATAGGAATTGCCTCAGCCCCTCTTTGTAACTTTCCCAGAGCGGAGGCCAACCAGTTGGGGTGACCGCATATTTCGGCTCCTGTTTCATCGGCTATGTATTCCCTTGACCTGGATATGGCCATCTGGATGATCATGGCCGCCATCGGAGCGAGAATCATCATGAGAATCGAGCCCAGGACCGAACCGCGTCCCTCTTCATCATCAGAACGCCCACCGAACAGAAAGCCGAACTGGGCGATGTAGGTTATGGCGGCTCCTATGGTTGCCGCAACCGATTGAATGAGGATGTCCCGGTTCTTCACGTGACCGAGTTCATGTCCTATGACGCCGGCTAACTCTTCCCAGGTTAAAATCCTCATGATGCCTTCGGTGACCGCCACCGCCGCATGTTCGGGGTTACGTCCCGTCGCAAAGGCGTTTGGAGACTCGTCCGGAATTATATAAACTTTGGGCATTGGCAACTCTGCCTTGTGGGCAAGCTGCTGCACCATGCGGTAAAGGTCGGGAGCTTGTGATTCATTTACTTCCTGAGCCTTGTACATCGACAGCACTATCCTGTCACTAAACCAGTAGCTACCGAAATTAAGGGCAATGGCAATCACCAGCGCTATTGTTGCGCCGTTTTTACCGCCCATGTAACCCCCTAGGACAACCAACAAACCACCTAACGTAGCTAGAAGAATTAATGTTTTAAATTGATTCATATTTTTTTCTCCACTTCAAGATATTGTATGTTCAAATGATCCCCTGGTTTTATGCCCTTGGATGAGGCCAGTTCATAGGCCGTCACTTTCTTTTTCCCCGGAGCCTGTAACTGTCTTAGAACAAGCAAGCCTGTTTTGGTTCCAACAGTCAATCCGTTTTTGTTCACGTCCACGACTTGACCACACACGCCTTCTCCGCAAATTGGCTCGGATTCCCAAACTTTTATTGGCTCTCCCTTGAGTTCAAAAAAAGCTATGGGCCATGGATTCATTGCCCTGATCAATCTGTCAATTTCAATTGCGGGCCGGTTCCAGTCTATTTTACCGTCACTTTTTTTCAATAATCTTGTGTTAGTGGCTTGTGAGCCATCCTGAGAAACACGGGTGATAGATTTTTCCAGAAGTCTCAAAATTGTTTGGACTACAAGATCAGCTCCCAGTTCCATGAGTTTTTCACTTAAAGAGTCCGTAGTCTCATGATCATCAATTTCCACGCGGGCCTGAAGCAGAACATCCCCGGTATCTAATCCTTTGTCCATCATCATTGTCGTCACACCGGTAGTCTTGTCACCCTCAACTATTGACGTAGAAATTGGAGAAGCGCCTCTGTGGCGAGGTAAAATGGAAGCGTGAACATTTATGCATCCCATTTCAGGGAATTCAAGCAACCATTCCGGCAGAATTTGCCCGTATGCCACCACAACTATGACATCAGGAGACCATTCCAGGATTTTATTTCGGACAGAATCTTCAGAGAGCTTTTCGGGTTGAATGCACGAAATATTCAGTTTGAGAGCCTCTATTTTTACCTCATTGGGCGTTAACTTGCGACCCCTGCCCGTTGGCCTGTCAGGTCGTGTTATCACGCCTACCAGATTGAAAGCTTTGTTCAGGGCCTTCAGTGTCGGCACGGCAAATTCCGGCGACCCCATGAACACTACCCTGGGTTTCAAGGATCCCTCCGGTTTCTTTTTTTCATCTTTCGCTCGTACAAACTCCGTTTCAGGGCCGAGGCATGATTCAGGAGGGTAGATCCTTTCAGATGGTCTATTTCATGCTGAAACACCCTTGCCAATAATCCCTCCGCTTCCAGTTTCAGAGGTTTGCCCTTTAAATCGATTCCTTCAACCTCAACCTTGGTGTGTCTCTTCACCTCCAGAGAAAAATCCGGAACGCTCAGACAACCCTCTTCCCTAAAGTCTTCCCCCTCGCTCAAAACTATTTTAGGATTGATCACGACGATGGGCGCTTTTTTTTTGTGCTCGGGTTCCGCATAGGCGTATTCAATGTCCATGACTATCAGACTAAGCGGTTTACCTACCTGATTGGCCGCTAAACCTATGCCCGGGGCCTTGTACATGGTTTCAATCATATCTCTTGCCAATTTGCATATAGCATCATCGATGTCAGTTATCTCTTCGGCCTGACATCGTAAGATTTCATTTGGCACTGTGACTATCGGTAGTATAGACATTTCATTTCACTCCATAATCTAATATTTGCTATTAGAAGGACCCGGTGTCAAGCTGATCTTGCCCAGAACATTTTTTTCCGGATGACCAACAAGTCATGAACTCGTGAAACCACGTTGCCAGGCACAATTGCAGTTTCATCAGGTGAGGTTAACTGTGATATGCTTCAAAATTGATCTTATACCTGATCATTAGAGAGACATTTTACCGATACGGTGCAATCTTGGTAGATAAATCGACAAAAAATGCGGTTCTGCTCGTAGCTGTAATGGCCTCTTTTCTGACCCCGTTCATGGCGTCTTCCATCAATGTGGCCTTGCCGAGCATTCAAAAAGATTTTGACGTGGACGCCATGATGTTGACTTGGGCGCCGACCACCTACCTGCTTGCATGTTGCGTGTTCATGCTACCTTTAGGCAAACTGGCCGATCTCGTTGGCCGAAAACTCATCTTCGTCATTGGTATATCAATCTTTACGGTTTTTTCATTGTTATGCGCCGCCGCTCCCAACATTTGGGCATTTCTGGTGTTCAGAATATTCCAGGGACTTGGCACAGCAATGATATTCGGCACAGCAATGGCCATGCTGGCTACCGCATATCCTCCCGGAGAGAGAGGCAAAGCAATAGGAATGAATGTTGCCGTTGTTTACATCGGTCTGTCCAGCGGACCTTTCATAGGAGGCCTGATAACGGAGTATTTCTCATGGAGAGGAATTTTTGGATCGACCATCCCGCTTGGTTTGGTGACCATTTTTGTGTCGTTACGAAAACTGACCTGGACGTGGAGATACACCGGAGAAGAGAAATTCGATATTCTCGGGTCAATCCTGTACGGTCTGTCAATACTGGCTTTCATGATCGGACTGTCCAATTTGCCATCACTCAACGGGGCCGTTTTGATCGTTACAGGATTAAGCCTGTTTTATTTTTTTCTGCGCTATGAACTCAGACTGCAATTCCCCGTCATAAATCTTCAGCTTTTCAGAACGAACAGGGCCTTTACGCTCTCTAGCGTTGCAGCTTTAATCAACTACAGCGCCACTTTCGCAGTCACTTTTCTCTTGAGTCTGTATCTGCAGTACATCAAGGGGCTCTCTCCCAAGGAAGCAGGACTCATATTGATGGCGCAACCCATAACGATGGCGTTGGTGGCTCCAATCAGCGGAAAACTTTCAGATGTGATCGAGCCTGGAAAACTGGCTTCACTGGGAATGTTCATAACCTCTACAGGCTTGTTCATGCTTTCATTTCTTTCCGAAACGACAGGTATGAGAGCAGTCATACTGAACCTGATCTTTTTGGGAGTGGGTTTTTCCGTTTTCTCGTCACCGAACATGAATGCAATAATGAATTCTGTGGAAAAAACTGATTACGGTTTCGCCTCAGGTGTTGCAGGGTCCATGCGCTTGCTGGGGCAGACACTGAGCATGGGGCTGGCTCAACTGGTTTTTGCGGTATTCCTGGGCGCTGTCCGGCTTACCCCAGAAATCTATCCGCTTTTCATGCAAAGCATAAAAGTCGCGCTCTTGTTGTTTAGCGTAATATGCGCTGTGGGAATTTTCCCCTCCATTGTCAGAGGGAATGTTTACAAGAGGGAATAATCGCCTGAGTCAAAAAAAAGTATGAAAGCAGAGGTCAGCAACAATCCGGTATCCCTGATCAAATATAGCGGTCCTATTTTGCCGGAAGACTCTGTAGAAGCTGAAAAACAACCGCAATCAATGTCGAGTCCTATCGAATATGCGTAGATAAGCGCCGCAAGGAACACAGCCATCATTGCCGTAGTAAGAAGAGCTGACGGTCTGGTTAACACCCCTAGAACAAGAAACAAACCAGAACCCAATTCCACCCATGGCAATGTGATCGCCACAAGATTGGTCCATTCGACAGGCACAATGGTGTAATTTCTCACAGCGACCGCAAAATCAGCCGGGTTGAAAACCTTGTATATACTGGCGTAAACAAATAACCCGCCTATGACCAATCTAGCCGCCAAAATCAAATGTTTGATCTGAATTTTTGTCAACGGGTTATCTCCTGACACTCTCTATCGGATTCCCGGCCGACTTCCAGGCTGGAAATCCAGCAGCCATGATCATGAATTTGCTGTAACCCATCTGTGCCAGGAATTCGGCTGTCTTCTCGGCCATATCACAATCCGGCCCATAACAGTACAAAATCAATGTGTCATTTTCCTGTAGAAAGGGCTGAGCCTCTATAAAGCGATCCTGAACGTCATTTGGGGGCAAAAATACGGCCCCCGGCACGTGCCCTTCGTTGAAATGTTCCAGATGACGGGTATCAACAAAAACATGTCCAGGTTCTTTAAGGTACTTGTGCGCCTGTTTTTCGTCGATCAAAGGAACCTTCAAACCTGCTATCACTGTTTCGGGCGGTGGCAGATATCGCCATGGAATGCCATCTGCCGAAAAATGGTTGACTGAAATCCCCACAACCGACAGGCTCAAAAAAATGATCAACGCCTTGAGGCATGTTTTCGCGGCATACGACAATTTTTAAAACTCCCCGTGATCATTTCACAAATTTTTTTATCAAATCCCTGATTTTTTTCTCAGAAAGGCTGGAACCCGATGTAACGATTTTCCCGTTAATCATTAAAGCCGGCGTTGAGAACAGACCCATGCTCGCTATCTTTTTGATGTCTGTAATGTGTTCAACTGAAGCCGGACATTCCATTTCGCTGAGTACTTTTATCACTGTTTTTTCGAGTGTGTCGCACTGGTAACAACCTGGTCCCAGAATTTTTATCTGTATTACTCCCGTGTCAGTCTCTTCCACTTGGTCACCACGCATTAGCTTGAATTCATTGAGAAAAGCTTCAGCGTACTTCTGTCTAGCGGATGAGGGGATGTAATTTTTTCTGGACAGCGATTCCAGTAATTCCGCCGCATGGATTAAAGCCATAGGGTCGGAACATTCTTTTTTTAACCTTATTTCAATCGTGATTTTACTGGAAAGTTTTTCTTCATGCAAAGTGCGGAGAATTCCGGCAGCTTCTGAATTTTCAGGGAGC
>CAZGVM010000009.1:0-7634 GCA_964528855.1 uncultured Desulfomonile sp.
GTATAGGAGAGGCAATCAAGACGGTCAGGCTTCTGTCGTCAGGCTCAGTGTTTCAGGAGCACGCCAGAACCATGTGCGGTCTCTCCAACATCCGGAGTGGAGTAAGAAAACTTTTCCCGGAAAATCTGGAGGTATTAGCCATGGCAAGTCTTGCTGGGGCTGGCACAGAAATATTGCTGGCCAACGCCTTGAACAAAAATATTTCCGATCAGATTGCAACACTAAAAATGCTTGCCCTCTGAAAGAAGACGTTTCCTTTCAGAGAGCTTCAATGAATTTGAGAAGCACAGAGAGTGTTATTCAGGAGAGTATAAGTCTTTGGGGATCCACCTGGTTTCTAAGTGTGGATAGCTCATAATCCGTTGGAGGTTCAGCCTCCGAGCAACGACTGGTGTCTATGGGAAAACCGGTTTGATCAACCACCTCTCCGGGTGTTACCCCAGGATATGTCTTGGACAAAAACATCTCTCTGGTTGCTGCGTCGAATTCCATGATCGCAATGTTGGTCACCACCGCTATTGGCCCGCCACGCTTATATCCGGCTTCCTCTCTGGATTTACCTCCGGACAGCCATCCTGGGCTGGTTAAATAATCCAGTTTCTGAACGAAGCGTCTCTTTTCGTGCTGCATGAAGATGATGACGCCTGAGGCCAGTGAAGCAGCGTCACAGGCCCCACCGCTTCCGGGAAATCTCGCTCGAGGTAAATGGTAGTCACCCAGACTTGTTGAATTGAGGTTTCCGTAACGATCAATCTGGGCTGCGCCCAGGAATGCTATGGTCCTGAAACGCTGATTGGCCAGTATGGAAAACGAATCGATCAGACCGGTGTTCATACATGTTCCGGACATGACCCTCGGATCAGCAACGGCAAGAGGCAACTCCTCCAGCGACGGGTCGATTCCACCTGTCTCAAAAAATACCACCGAGTTTGGCGCATGAATTCGTTTTGCCACAGTTGCCGCCAACATTGAAACACCGGTGCCTGCGAAGAGAATGTCTCCGTCGCTTATCATTCTCCCGGCGCTAATAGCCATCATTTCCAGTTTGGTATATTCAGTCAATTCGTGTCCTAACCTTACCTTCTGTCCAGACCCCTGGCGTAACCCAAGCAGGAGTCGGCCTTTATTCTTAACAAATCCTTGATTCCGATCTTTTCAAGATAGGCCGATTGGTCCGCAACGTCATAGACCCATTCTTTCAGGTAGCCACGAAAAGCCACATCATCTTCAGCGGCTTTCTGATACAATCTGAGATGAGAAGGGTCGTAGTCATAAAAATAATGACATGCGGTAGGGTGGGCCGCGTAAGGCTCATGGACCACGGCGTCTACAAAAAAGGGCGGCAATGAGTTTTGATCCGGATCTTGTCTGATAACATTTCTTGGAAGTATCTCTTCGCATGTCACTATGACGTGTTTGGAAGCTTTGGCCTGCTCGAGGTCTGCAAAGGTCAAACCCTTTATTCTGACGGCTCCGTCCGTCCCGACGTATTGCGCATGAATGATGCAAACATCCGGATTGAGCGCCGGTAACAGTATCACTTCGTCTGCTTCATTGGAAAAAGGATTCTGTATGATATCCAATTTCTTGTTGGGTATTTTGGAATGTCCTCGTTCTTCTGGAGGAAAACCTTCCATGCGCACCAGATCGGTTTGAAGCCCGGATTTTGTGGCCATAAATGGAAGTCCCATGGAGCCGGCAAGAAACCTGAGACTCATGTGGTAGTTGGAGTAGTCTTCAAATTTTATCTGCCCCCTACAAATGGCCTTTCTAAATCGTATGCACGTTGGGGCGAATCTACCTGTGCCACCATAGGCTATCTCCAGATACCCAACACTACCGGCTCCCACTAGTAGATCCAGGGCCTGACCGTGAGAGTGGCACACAACATGAAGGTTTTTCAAACCCTGGCGAATGACCTCACGTGCTATGAGCATCGGGTTTCTGCTTACGGTAAAGCCGCCAATAACTATTTGACAACCATCTTTCACAAATCTTGACACCGCCTCGCTTGCGCTCATCAGCTTGGTGTCAACAGCATCTCCATACATTTAATAGTCCCTTTATCGTAGGCTGAATGCGAATATCAAATGATACGCGCGGGATGAAAATTCGATCGGATGAACAAGAACGGACAAAAGAAAAGAATCGAAAAGTTCCCTACTCAGCGAAATGTTATCCTGGAGTTGGTTTTTATCATGTATTGTCAGTCCACAATTTTTTCTCTAAATTGGGACAAATGATTCCAATTATAGTAAACCCAGTAGTAATCCGATCTCAAGGAAAAAAGACAAAGAATCAATCCGCAAATGACCCAAGAGAAGAAAACCCCAATGGAAAGATTTGAATTTGGCAAGAACTGGATCAGTTTTCTCAAGACACTCAATCCGGCACGCATAGAAACTGCAGAAGAGTCCCTTAAAGAAATGCTCGAACTTACAAGCCTGGAAGGAAAGAGTTTTCTTGATATAGGCTGTGGAAGCGGCTTGTTTAGCCTTGCGGCAAAAAGACTCGGGGCGGCTTCAATCTGTTCCTTCGATTACGACGAACAGGCGGTCGAATGCGCTATACGACTAAAAGCCGACTACGCTCCTGATGACCATAACTGGAAAATCCAAAGGGGTGATGCTCTTGACTCAGAATATTTGGCAAGCCTTGGTCAGTTCGATATAGTTTATTCTTATGGAGTCCTTCACCACACTGGAGATCTCTGGAAGGCCCTGGCTAACGTTTGTGACACGGTGAAACCTGGGGGCAAACTCTATATCGCCATCTATAATGACCAGGGCTTTGCCAGTAAAGCTTGGCTTTCGATAAAGAAATTCTACAACCGTCTTCCCGAGTGGGCTAGGCCTATATTCACCGCTATGTTTGTTCCGGGAGCAGAGGCGCCGTATGTCATTGAGAACCTTATGGAAGGTAAAGTCCCCTGGAACCACTGGACTACCTATTATAGCCGCCGTGGTATGTCAAGAATGCATGACATTACAGATTGGGTAGGGGGCTTGCCTTTTGAAGTTGCCAGACCCGATAAAGTATTTAACTTCTTCAGAGCACAGGGTTACAGGTTGGACCGAATGATTACCTGTGGGGGCGGTCATGACAACAACCAGTTTGTTTTCACCAGAATGTCATGATCAGACCAAGTTGGTGACAAGCGCTTCCGAAACCCTGTTTTGAAACGGAAGCGATGGGAGGAGCGACTCATGAACAAAGGAATCGACCCTTTAGGTGACGGGTATCTATGTCCGGATTGGCAAAACTCTGCTTTAATAACCATCGATGTGCAGCGGGATTTCTCTCTGGACGGCGCTATTGCCGAAATACCAGGAACCAAAGAAGCAGTCAGCCATATTTTAAGGCTACTGAAGGCTTTCAGAAAAACCGGTTTGCCCATTTTTCACATTGTGAGGCTATATCTTACGGATGGAAGCAATGTTGATGTTTGCAGGCGTTCCATCATTGAGAGGGGAACGAGAATTGTAACTCCGGGAAGTGACGGTTCTCAGTTGGTCCAAGAACTCCTCCCTCATGCGCAGATAACCCTCGATCATGAACTATTGTTGAGCGGCAGGGTTCAAGAGATCGCGTCTAACGAATGGATCCTTTACAAACCGAGGTTCGGAGCTTTTTACAATACCGGTCTTCACCAGTATCTTGAACAGCTAGATGTCAACACACTCGTCTTCTCGGGATGCAATTTCCCCAACTGTCCCAGAACCTCCATCTATCAGGCCACAGAACGCGATTACAAGGTTGTGGTAGCGCGTGATTCACTATCAGGCCTTTACGATAAAGGGATAGATGAAATGAGGAATATTGGTATTAATATCATGATGTCAGATGATATTATCAATAGTCTGAATCAGAAGATACTGCAATAAAAGTAACATATTGTTATTAATAGGCTAATTTATCATCAGATAGTTGGCATTTTGGTAAATGACGTCATCTCACACGGTCTCAGATTAAATTCACACATAGAATTGGGAAGTTAACAAGGGGTTCGGGGAGCGTTTCATGCTGACAGCATGGGATCCATGTTGGAATCTCTTGGGACTTTCCAGTTCCATGTCCTGAAATCTCGAATGCTTCCCATCGTGAATTGCCTCAACACCCGACCTCTTCAATCTATTTTTCCTCCTTTTTAATAAAGTCTCTGCGGATTTCTGGGAAAAAGTTTTTAAGACCAGAAATGATTTTCATGGGAATGGCACGCGTCTTGCTTAGTTGTTTGGTGGGGAATCGATAAATCAGTCGTTTCAAGTCAGAGCAGGAGAAAAATATGATTGCCGGAAACAGAAAAGAGATCGAAAAAGCAATCGTTGACGCCATTAGCGCCTACAACGACAGGAACATTGAACTGACTCTGTCACACTTCCACTTTGATGAAAATTTTATTGGTTACAGTCTTGATGGCTCTAAAATAACATCTCGAGACGACTTCATGCGACATCTAAACGCTGAATTCAGTCAAATCAACTGTCTGCAGATCAACGTTATGGCAAACCATGTGTCAATTTACAGGACTATGTCTATATTTTCAGGAGAATGCGTCCTGAGGGCCTCCAACGAGGAAGAAAGTCATTTAGGGACAGTTGATGTGAAAGCGGAAGGCAATGTATTTACATTGAAAAAAGTCAACATAGATCGTTTCACCCCCATTCCATTTAGGTTTACTGCCGTCCTGCGCCAGATTCATGACAGGTGGAAAATAAATCAGCTCCACTTTTCGGGAATGGCTGTGACTCGTGCCGCATAAGAGTTGGTTTTGTCAAGCAATCTGAGTCTGACATCGGCAACCTATCTATGATAGCCCAAGAAAAGGCTTGATAATCATCATCAGGCTATCCGAAGGCATTCCACAAGAGTAAAATGTTTTTCTGGAATCATTCAGGCGGTGCGCTCTACTGGAAGGTAAAACATCCATCCCGTAGGCGCTTTTTTTGTTTAAAATTCAATTTATTGGCCAATCATGTCAAATTGACATTGTCCTCGATAACAGCAATCATAAGAAATAAAATAAGCGCGCTCGACATGATTCCGGGCTGTTTATACAGGAAAATATTACAACTCAAAAAGCCGTAACAGTTCAAAAAGATTAGGTGTTGGTTGTAAAAAAACCACCTTATGGTTTTTTATATTGAACTGTGGTTCCGGCAATCAGGATCTCCAATTTTCTGAAAATTCCTCTCTACCAATACAGGGAAATTGTTCCAGCTATTTGGTAAAATCAGTGTCAAAATCACAGGTGGCGAAGACATATGCCGCTTTTTCTTCAGGTCTCACTGTAAATGACGCATCTGTAATTTATACTATGGGGCTGAAGGATCTGGTCTATGACGTTTTACAAAATGGTAACGAACGCCGAGGGGAGGTTTGTTGCCTGAATGAAGCCGAAGATGAACTCTGGCTCGATTGCTTCCTGAATCGCTTCAAATCAAAAGAAGACTGGAATATATTGCTCACAGTTAATGACATTACACCGCTCAAAAAGAATTAAGAAGATAAAGAGTGTCTGATCCGGGAGCTACGAAAAGCGCTTGTAGAAAGACTCTGAGTGCGCTAGAAGGCTGTATCCGGACATCTTCAAAGACTAGCGTGCTCACATGAAACATGATAGAATGGATTATCGGTCACTCGGCTTTCTGGGTGTAAGCCACATGGTTAACGACATCAGCCAGGGCGCCATTCCCGCATTACTCCCTTTTTTGGTTATTGAGCACGGCCTGTCGTATCTGGCAGTTTCAGGCGTAGTCCTATCCGCCACAGTCGTTTCTTCACTCATTCAACCTTTTCTGGGTTTCTACTCTGATCACCGTTCCGCTCCATGGCTGATGCCCGCAGGAATGCTGACAGGCGGATTAGGAATAGCGTTGACCGGAATTGCCACCAACTACTGGATGATCATACTGAGCGTACTAATCAGTGGTGTGGGGGTGGCGGCCTTCCATCCTGAAGGATCCAGATATGCAAACTACGTGTCGGGCCAACGCGCTATGGGGATGAGTTTTTTTACAGTGGGCGGGACATTGGGTTTTGCGTTGGGCCCTGTGTTGCTCACCCCTCTGGTGATCAATCTGGGGCTGTCGGGAGCATTATACATGGTTCTCCCTTCAGCAATCATGCTGCTTCCACTCATGCTGGAACTGCCGCGTCTGTCCAGATTCAGATTTTCGGGTTCTAAAAAATTGTCAGAATCCAATTCTGATAAAAGCATGTGGGGAGCTTTCAGCAAGCTGACAGGAGTGATTGTGCTACGAACGGCTCTCTATTTCGGCCTGATGAGTTTTGTGCCTCTATACTATTTGAGGATTCGCGGTGTGAGCGTAGCGGAGGCCAATTCAGCTTTGACGGTGATGTTACTGTCAGGGGCCATAGGCAGTCTCTTGGGGGGCTTCATGGCTGACAGAATTGGTTTGAAAAGGGTGCTGGTCGGGTCTTTACTTGTCACAATTCCTCTTTTGTTGACATTCATTTCTACCACAGGGCTTTTCAGCTTGCTCATGCTGGGCTTGACCGGGACAACAACCATAGGTAGCGCATCGATCGCCGTTCTGATGGGACAATCATATTTGAGGTCACATATTGGAATAGCTTCTGGCATAACGATCGGGTCCGCAATTGGGATGGGCGGACTCGGGGTGCCTATTTTCGGCGCAATAGCAGACAGCTACGGTCTGGTGACAACGATGTACTTCATGGTGGCTTTGCCCGTACTGGCCGCCTTCCTGGCACTCACGCTTCCTGAATTGGACTAGAACTTGGCAGTCTTGAACGCTGTTCTCAAAAATTTCTCCGCCATCGATCAGGAACCCAGCGGTTAATGGAGTTCTAGTGGGTTACGGAACCGATTTTCCGAAGGGGGCCAAAATCGCTGCAAATTCTCAGAAGAAATCATCTGCGAAAATTCAGTCATTCGATCAATCTGTTAGAGGATATAGTGACTTTTAATGGGTTTGTCACCATCTTTACAGATGTGCGGGAAATGATAGTATGGGCTGGAAGGTATGTGCCACCACGAAATGCCGGAGTTCGGGCTTTTCCTTATGGAGGCTCGACATTTGGTGTCGTAGTCTAGAAAAATTTCCAACTTTTCAACTCCTATGGATTTCAACCAAAATGAGATTGAGAGTTTTTCTGGTTTTAGTTCATGAACATAGCTGAAGCGTCAGTCAGGTACCCCATAACTGTAATAGTGAGGGCCTTGCTGGTGATTGTGTTTGGCTATGTATGCCTGACGTTTTTGACTGTTGAATTAAAACCTGACACTGAGCAGCCTCAGCTAGTCATCTTGACTGGTTTTCCGGGAGCAGCCCCTGAAGAAGTAGAAGGTGAGGTGACTAACCGTTTTGAAGAGGCCATCAGTGGGGTCTCCAACATGCTTTACACCTTCAGTTTTTCCCCGTATGGGAATTCCTTCATTTCAGTTTTTTACAGACCTGGAACCAACCTGGATATAGCGGCGTCGGAGTTGCAGAGGAACCTTGATCGTGTGAAGGATTTACCTCCAACGGTACAAAAGCCTCAAATAGTAAAGGCCAGCGACCGGGTGAGTCTTCCTGTAAGTCAGTTTGCAATGACTGGGGCTGTAGACATCGTCACAATGTCAACCTGGGCAGAGAAGGACATTG
>CAZGVM010000009.1:7644-11032 GCA_964528855.1 uncultured Desulfomonile sp.
AGTACGACGGAAATCTCAACAGGGAAATGACCATCAAGTTTGATCCGAAGAGACTAAAAGCGAGAAAACTGACCATTGCCGACATCAAAAACTCAATAGATCGAACAAATTTCAACCAAAGCGGGGGATTTTTCGTTCAGGGTGACCGGGAGTGGACGGTTAGAACCATTGGTGAATTGACCAGTGAAAAGGCCTTCAAACGGGTGATAATATCCAAGCCTGGAGAACCGATAGTTTATTTGACGGATGTAGCGACTATCGAAGACTCGTATGAAAGACCTGATTCTCTTTGCCGGATCGACGGGAAGCCAGGCATCGTTTTTAATGTGTTTAATCAGGTTGGAGCAAATATTCTCCAGACTATTGGCACTGTTGATAAGGAAATAGAAAAATTACAGAAAGAGTACGGCCCTTTAGGAGTCAAATTCCAAAAGATCTACGACCAGAGCGCATACATTCGAGACGCGGTAAAAATTGTCAAAAACTCTCTGATCGAGGCTATAGTGCTGGTTTTACTGGTGCTGTTCCTGTTCCTCAAGAGTTGGCGCTCAATATTTATTGTAGCCACTTCTATCCCCGTATCGGTAATTGGGGCATTCATAGGAATGTATCTGGTTGGATATTCGATAAACGTGCTGTCGCTGGCCGGTTTGGCGCTTTCTATAGGCATGATTGTCGATGATGCCATTGTGGTCCTGGAAAATATCTACAGGCATCATTACGAGGATGGCAAGAGCATAGTTCGCGCCTGTGTAGAAGGAACCAAAGAAGTCGGTATGGCAGCCTTCATGTGTACTCTCACAACGGCTGCGGTTTTTGTCCCGGTCTTGATGCTGAGAGGCGAGGTCGGGACTCTCTTTGGTCCAGTAGCTTTCATTATCTCGGTAACTATCTTTCTCAGCCTGTTTGACGCTTTCACGGTTGTCCCCATGCTGGCTTCAAGATGGATGGAGAAGGACACAAAAACATCCATGTTGTCTTACTGGTTTGTATCCCGTCTGGGGAAGCTGGACAGCCTCGGGGCATGGGTTTCAGACAGGATCATAAGGGCTCTGGAATACTTTCTTCTCTCCTTCGGACGAAAGATGGCGTTAGTCTTATCAGTTTTGTTCCTGTTTGCCGTTTCATGCTGGATGTTGCCCGGCATGGGTTATTTACCGACCGGCGGAACGAATTTGATAAGAGTCCAGGTGGAGCCTTACGAGGGAACAAGCCTGGAAGAGCGAAGCAAATTAATGGAGATACTTGAGCAAAGGTGGCGAAACATCAAGGGAGTGCAACACTTAGTGGCAACGCCCAACCGAAATGTTCCCAGAAACAGGATCTATATCATTTGTGAACCGCAGGAAGTCAGCGGAGTTTCAATAACTTCAATTGCCAAGCAGGCCTTCGCCGCCTCGTTGGACCTTCCTCTCAAAGCGCTCAACCCTGTCCAGTTTCCATTGTTCGGAAACATTTACACTCGTTCAAATGTCGTGGATGTGCGGCTTCAGGGCAAAAGTTACGAAGTCCTGGAAGAAATAATCCGTCAAATCATGGACATTGGAAAGGATACCAAGGGAATCATTTTCAGATACACCGAGCTGGCGCTACAGAAGCCCCAAATTGAAGTTAGAATAGATCATGAGAGGGCAATGCACTTTGGATTCAGGGGAAGAGACATCGCCGACGCTGTTGAAGCGGCGATCGGGGGGCAGAAAACAACCACGCAATATGACGTCGAGGGAAGGTATTTTTACATACGCGCTATTGGCCCAGAGCAAGATTTCCAATCAGTGCTGGATGTTGGAAAAATAATATTAACTTCTCCAACCAATCCGGACATTCAGGTGCCACTCAGCGCTGTAGCCTCTGTAGAAACTACTTTTGGTCCGCTGCAGATCAATCATTTCAATTCCAAAAGATCTGCCCGTGTTCAGTTTACTATTCAGGACAGACCCTTGGGAGAGGTTTTCAAGGAAGTTGTTGGAAGAATCCGGAGTGAAGTAGCATTTCCAATCGGTTACGATTTTATGCCGTTTGGCGCTGTCAATGAATTGAAGAAACTGGTGGACGCCATGACTTTTGTTTTTCCAATCTCTATAATAGTTGTCTATCTCTTGCTTGTCATGCAGTTTCAGTCATTTGTGAGACCTCTTTCCATCTTGTTGAGTGTCCCTCTTTCAATTATTGGAGCCAATTTTCTGGTCACAATTGCCAACATTCCATTTAACGCGTTTACAACCCTGGGTTATGTGATGATGGTCGGGTTGGTAGTAAAAAATGCCATACTCTTGATAACTTATGCAGTTCAGCTAATGGACGGTTCCGGCATGGATCGTGACCATGCTCTATTATTGGCCTCCAGACGTAGGATGCGACCGATATTCATGACAGCGATTGCAATGGTGTTTGGAATGTTGCCTTTGGCTTTAAAACAGGGGGCCGGGGCCGAAATTTACAATGGACTTGCTATGGGTGTGATAGGTGGTCTGGCTGTGGCCACACTGTTTACTCTTGTATTTATCCCGGTGGTTTACACTATACTGGATGACCTAAAGAACAGATTCTGGAAAGCCAAGCCCATCGATCTGACTGACATCGGCGTTTGACCAAACATCCGGAACGATCGGGACCCAGTGGATTAGGCTGTTATAATGGGCCAGCCTTGAAAAGACGATTAAAGCTCATCTGAACGTAGCTTCTGAATGAGGATACATCTGGAATTCAAATTATGTTTAACCATCTCAAGCCATACGGACGAATCTTTCTGGTAACGGTATCGTTATTTCTAGTGACAAACGGCTGTTCGAAAAAGCAGGAGACTCCGCCAGTCCCGGCTATCAAAGTTTATGGAGCCATTGTTGAGGAGGGTAGACTGGAACAGACTCTGGAAGTGTCCGGCGCATTGAATTTCATTGCAAACACAACTATTTCGGCCGAAGTTACCGCACAAGTAAAATCCATCGCTGTTTCGGATGGTCAGTTCGTCAGGCAAGGGGACACTCTACTGGTTTTTGATGACACAAAAATACGTGAAAGCGCAAATCATGCGATTGCAAGCCTTCAAAAAGATGAAGCCATGTTGGCGTTCAACAGGACAGAATGGGAAAAGAACAGGAGTCTCATAGATAGAGGCGCAATCAGTCAGAGCCAGTATGATCAGAAACTTTCAGCCTACCAGAATTCACTGGCCCAGTACGAGGCGGATAAAGCTCTTTTGGCCAAAGCGCAGGAGGATTTGAAGAGGACAAGAGTGGAAGCGCCGCGAGCCGGCGTTATATCAAACAGATACGTGGAGCGGGGTGATTGGGTCTCGGAAGGGGGAAAGCTTTTCCAGATCAGTGACTACAAGGAGGTCTATCTGGAGGCCTTCGTTTCTGACAAAGATGTGGGTAAGTTGGATCCG
>CAZGVM010000009.1:11042-33798 GCA_964528855.1 uncultured Desulfomonile sp.
GTTCAGTCAGAAGGGGTTTACGCCGTAGTTAGTGTTGACACGTATCCGGGAGAGGTTTTCCATGGACGACTCAAATATATTCAGCCCGTGGCGAATCTCTCAAAACTGTTCATGATAAAAATATATGTTGACAACCCTGATATGAAGCTTCTGCAGGGTTTATTCGCCAGGGGTAAAATTGTTGTCAGGGAATTAAAAGGAGTGAAAAGGATTCCTGTGGATTCTTTGCTTGGGCAGGTTAGGGAGAACGCTTCCAATACGGTGTTTAAGATCTCTGGCGATTGGAAAGCCCAACTTGCCGGAGTGCAGATTGGGGCGATAGACTCGATGAACGCAGAGGCTATTGATGGAATTGAAAAAGGTGATGTAGTAATAACACGAGGCAAAGAGATTCTCAGTTCCGGCCAGCCTGTTGAACTCTTGAACGCAGCGGAGACTGGGTTGGCAAAGTGAAAGAATCTGCTGGATTGCCTTTTAATTAACGCATTGTCGGGTGCTGATCATGAATCCAGTCGATGAAGCCGGCTTAGTGACTCCAGACTATCAAAATAGGCCTAAAAAGAACAAAAGGCGCTCCAAACTTTTTCGGAACGCCTTGAACGTTCAAAATTAAACCCACCGTGCCGTAACAGTCTTTTCGTCAAGGAAAAGTCTCATTGACGCCATCCTGCTCTTTGCGACTCCAAAGAATGATTTGCGCTTCGACCCAAGTGGAAAGAAGGCATAAGGTTGAGGCACTCCCACATTAATGCCGACGTTGCCGACATTAACCTCACGGGCGAACTTTCTGGCAACCTTTCCGCTCTCCGTCATGATGCATGCCGAGTGTCCCAGGTCGGTCTTGGTGTTGATCCATTCTATCACCTCATCCAGACTGTTGGCATGGATGAGTCCGGCAACTGCCCCGAAGGCCTCCTCTTTTGCCGCTTCCATGTCGGGGGTCAGGTTTTCGAGGATCGTGGGTCCCATGAAATACCCTTTTTTCAGATCGGCCGGTAGGATACGACCGTCCTGAACCATTGTCGCCCCTTCCTGAATGCAACGATCTACCCACGCTGAAACTTTGTCACGACCTAGCGGGCTACAGTAAGGACCCATTGCCACCGATTCGTCCAACCCATAGCCAAGTTTTATTGACCTGGCGTCTTCGACAAACCGTTTCTTGAATGGTTGATAGGCGTCACCGATTACCACCACATTGTCAGATCCCAGGCATCGCTGGCCAGTCATGCCAAAACAGCCCTGTCTGACGAATGGAACCACCTTGTCAATGTCCACATCGGGCATGATGACAACGGTGTTTTTTCCGTTTCCGTTGATGGATGAATTTTTACCGAGTTGACCGCAGAGTTTGAACAGGTCCCAACCCGCCTGTGTGGATCCGATGAATCCCAGGCCCTGAATTTCAGGTTGCTCCAGTATGTATTTGTTTATTTCACGCCCACCATGGATAAGGTTGATGGCGCCGGCCGGCCATCCGACTTCGGTCGCCACTTTGGCGATGTACTCGGCGGCCACCGGGTCTTGCCTGCTTGGGCTGACCACTACCGAGCAACCGGCTGCCAAAGCATAAGGAACGAACGATGACCATGCATGCATTGGAATGTTGCCCGGAGTCACGATCAGGAATGGCCCGAGCGGTTCCCATGTAAGCCACATGTCAATTCCGTTGGCGAGATTGTCCAGGTGTTCATTGCGTGACACAAGTCCATAGGCTGCGGAACAGGCGGACTCTATGTTTTCAATGACTCGTCGGACCGAGCCAATCGATTCCTTTATCGTGCGACCGTGGTCCTGGGTCAGCACACGTGTTAAATCATCAAAACGCTCCTCAAATTTTTGACGCATATCAAAAAGCATGCGGGCTCTTTCCCTAAGGGCAATTTTGTTGAGAGCCTCGAATCCCTTTTGAGCAGCTTCCACAACCGCCCTGGCTTCTTCTTTTGTAGCAGTGGGATATTGAGCAATCACTTCTCCGGTAGCCGGATTTGTGGTTTCATGCACGATGTTGGATTGGGAATCAACCCACTCTCCTCCGATCAGTAATTTTAATTTGCCATAATATGGTTTTACCTCGGAAAGTAAGGCCATTGAGTCAAAACCTCCTTAACTCATAAGAGCAAAAAATCTTCGTTTTGGATATCCAGGACAATCCTGCTATTTTTTCATCATGTTTGGTAAATAAAGACAAATATCCGGAAACACCGTCAGTATAACCGCTACTACAATGCTTGCGATAAGAAATGGCGCTGCGCCCTTAATCACTGTCTCCAAATTAACCCCTTTTGCGGCTCCAGCGACAGTGAAAAGATTTAAACCCATTGGCGGTGTTATCAGGCCTGCCTCCATCATTAGCACAGCTATGACTCCAAACCAGATAGGATCAAAGTGCAATGCCAGAATGATGGGGAATACTACTGGGAGCGTGAGCACCATCATGGATATTGCATCGATGAAACAGCCCAGAAGCAGGTAAATACCCAATATCATGGCATGCACGACATAGCGCGAAACATCGAGGCTTATAACCCAACTGGCGGTCTTTACCGGAATTGTTGAAAGCGCCATGAAGTAGCTGAAAACATTGGCGCCTGCGCACAGCATCAGCACCATGGCTGAAATACGGAGCGATTCTCCCATTGCCTTGGAGAGAGCCGGCCAGGTCAGTTTACGTTTGAGCAGAACGACTATCACCAGCAGTGAAGCTCCGATCGCTCCTGCTTCATCGGGAGTAAAAAAGCCGGAATAAATGCCACCGATGACGAAAAGAAAAAGGATTAATGGTTCTTTGACTCCCTTAATGGCTGTGATCTTTTCTTTCCAGCTCACTGTTTCGGGATTCACAGGGGCCGCTTCCGGATATCTTCTCACCCAGACCACAACCACCATCATATAGGCAAAAGCCAGCAAAAGCCCCGGGAATATGCCGGAAATAAGAAGTTTGCCTATGGATTGTTCGGTGAGCATTCCGTAGACTACGAAACCAATGCTGGGTGGGATCAAGAAGCCCAATGTGCCCCCAGCAGCCACGCTGCCCGTGGACAGTTTCGGATCATACTTGAAGCGGTCCATTTCGGGGAGAGCCACAGTAGACATAGTCGCAGCCGTAGCGACTGATGATCCAGATACTGCCGCAAAAGCTCCACATGCCCCAATAGTTGCTACCGCCAATCCTCCTGGAACTCGTCGGGTCCATTTGTCAAAGGAAGAATATAATTCTGTGGTCATTCCTGAACTACCTGCCAGTGAGCCCATGACAATGAACAAGGGTATGACCGTGTAGGGATAGAAAGACGCCACTTCCCACATGGTACTCGCAGTGACCGGCATCGCTGCGTCCAGATTTGTCAACACCGTTATTCCGACGAAACCTACGAACATCATGGCAAAGGCTATGTGCATTCCGCAAAAGATCAGCAGAAATACTGCAATTGATCCAATGGCTCCGACTGTGACAGGGTCCATGATCATTTTAATAGCCCCCCCACGTAATCTGTCAGGTCAAAAAACAGTTCGAGCAACAGAAATGACCCTCCAACGAAAACCAGTAGCCGGAATGGCCATTGGGGAATTCTCAACATGTCCGAAACCGAAACCGTTTCCGTGGTCAAAACCCAGCCCTGATATGCCATTACACCAATGATCGACATGCTGAGCAGAGTTGTTAAAATGTTTAACAGCAAACTTAGTTTCAGTGGGAGCCGTTCGGAAAGAATTGTCACTCTCACATGGTCTTTCATTTGATGAGCGTAGGCTATACCTAGGAGAATGAATACCGCCAGAATCAGACTGGACATCTCAAAGGCTCCTGGTATAGGCTTGGACCATATGTCACGACAGATTGCGTCGGTAGATGTCAGTATCATCATCGGAAAGATCAGTGCCATTCCAAAATAGCCCAATGCTCGGGTGAGGCTTTGGACAACATTTCTGAATGTGATAAACATGAGGACCTCTTATTGAACGGTTCCCATTGGGAGCATTTTATTTCTTTTCCGTTTCGGTCCACTCAGGTGGACAGGCTACGCAGGCAGTGCCCATGCTGTGGGCTATCTGATTGTACATCAGGACAGCCTCTTTGGCCGGAAGTCCCTGTTTAGACAAATCTTCGGCCCACTTTACCGTGGCATTCTGAAATTCCTTGAACCAAGCGGCTTCTTCTTCCGGTGTGAGATCATAAATAGTCACACCTTTTGCCTTGATTTCATCGATCATTTTTGCATAGACGTCTTTGGTCAATCCGTGTGTCGTCGCAAAGGGATTTCCACACACTTCCATAATGATTTTCTGGAGATCAGGTGGGGTTTTGTCCCAGGTTTTCTTGTTCATTATCACGCCTTCAGACACACATCCAAATGTCGCTTTAACGGCATGTTTGGCAACCTCATGCAGTTTGAAAGCCAAAATCAAAGGTGGGCAGGTCACCAATCCATCTATGGTGCCGGTGTCCATGGCCATGTAAACGTCACCCAACGGCATAAAAACAGGCTCCGCTCCCAGGGCTTTTATGTATGTGGTCTGCATTCCTCCGGGTGAGCGAAGTTTCTTGCCCTTGAGGTCCGCAAGGCTTTTGACAGGCTTGGTTGTGTAAACGAATGCCTGTATGCATCCGTTGAGTTCTATGACCTTGACGTCCTGGAATTCCTTGTCCAGAACCTTGTGAAGCATTTCGTTGCCGATGTTGGTCGCCAGATCTTTGCCATCCACCCAGGCGGCCAGAGACAGCACATCTGTGAGTGGAAACTTGCCAGGGGTCCACGTCGCGGTGAAATAACCCATGTCGGCAAGCCCCTTCTTGACTATGTCGAAATGCTCCGGACCTTTCCCCAAAGCACCACCGGCGTACATCGTATAGGTGATCCGACCATTGCTCCGCTTCTGGAGTTCTTCCAACATTGGAATCCACACCGTTGTAACTTCGCGACTAGCAGGCGGATGCCATGTGCTGAATTTGAGGTGCAGTTTCGAATCCTGGGCGGAGACGGGAACGCTCGAAAAAAGCAGACCTATTGAAATCAATAGAGCCATTGCCAGAAGAAAGCCTTTCTTCATTGACGACCTCCAGTTAAAGGTTGTTTGATCCAGTGATCAGGTTCAGTTTAAGAGCCATAACCAAAATCCAGTCATAAATGCGGTAAGTTTTTTGTTTGCTGTTACGACACTATAGTCACTTCGGTCCGAGGGTTGTTCGAATGTATAATGATGTGGAAAAATTCACCGGACATGGTGAAATAGTTACCCGGGGATTCTTCACTGAATCAAACCTAACAAGGATGAGTCAGAATAAATGAAGTCAAAATTCATGATCAAAACAGGCTGAGTCTGTATCCAGGTTCTCAGAACTGAATTAAGTATTTATTAATGAATTAAGTATCTATTAAAATCATTGGATAGTCAATACCATTTTGAAATTTTGAAAAAGCCGAGGTCTGTTGATTGGGTTGTTTTGGAATCTTGCATCAGCGCAGTGAGATTGAACCAACAGAATCCTGAAGGGGGTAAATCACAGGTTGATCGGAACCAACCTTTATGACGTGCTTTCGTCTTGATGGACGCACTACTTCGTGCCATCAATATCACTATGGGAGATTTTTTCTTGTCCGCTAGTCTGATACAAGTGTGGACCTCAAAAAAAAATGTTGTTTAGGCGGGTCATGATCCGCCTAAACAAATTGTCTCATTTTTTCTGGAATTCCTTGAGCGCTTTGACCACTTCTTCGTTTCGTCTGGACACAGCCCAAACCATGGCTGTCCAACCGTTTCTGTCCTGTGCGTTGATTTCGGCGCCTTCCTCGAGCAGAGCCTTTACAATCTCGGTGTGTCCGCGATATGCAGCCATAATAAGGGCAGTGTTTCCGTATTCATCAACGGCCTCGAGATCTACGGGAAAATCGAGCAGACGTTTTACAACATCCACTTGTCCGGCTTTGGCAGCCCTCATGAGGCTGGTTATTCCATGGTCGTCCTTCGCGTTGTGATTGGCGCCCCAATCCAACAACTCCTTTACAATTTCTGCATAACCACGTCGGCAAGCCTTCATTAGTGGCGATGCGCCGAATGGGTCAGTCACGTTCGGGTCAGCGCTGTTATTGACAAGAATTTTTACAACATCTGTAAAGCCCATTGACGCCGCCCACAACAGTGGAGTCCAACCCATCTCATCTTTTTGTTCAACGCCCGCCCCTGAAGTCAACAAGGCCCGGAGTTCACTCAGATTGCCATCCTTGGCTGCCTGCAACACTTTGCTGTCCATTTTCAACCAACCTCCTAACGTCAGAGCGCTATCTGCGAAGTGGTCCGGAACCTAATCTCCGGTCCAAAAAAGCATGCGCATGTAATTAACTATCAATTTTTGTGCCAACTATTTGTTGGATGCTTACAGAAACTGATGGCCGTAAAAGCGATTTCTGATTTCTCTTCAGGGATATCACAGTGCCATATCTCCACACTTTCTAAACATCAATGCTTTCATCTTAGTGGATACTGTCCAGGCTCAACTGGGCTGCCAGAATTTTGTTGCAATGGTGGCGCGTTGATCTAAGGACAAATTGTGAAGCTAATATACCATAACCTTGCCAATAGATGGAAAATGTGGAGAATAAAACCCGTTTCTGCTATGAAGCTTTGACCCCTCAAGGGGCAAGCGCCCTTTTCCAAATCTGATATGTTTTTCCGAACATTAAGTATGTCGCATATTGAGACTACAAAGTGAAGATTTTTTGTAGAAAATATTGCAATGGCAATATACGGATGGAGCCTAATTTTGCAGGTCTATAAACGTTTACTCGAGTATCTGAAACCTTACATGATTAAACTCATACTTGCGCTGTTTTGCATGAGCGGAGTGGCTCTTTTGACAGCATCCCTGGCCTACCTGGTCAAGCCGGCGCTAGATGACATTTTCTTCGAGAAGAACAAGGATATGTTGTTCATGATTCCGGTTGTGGTGGCTTCTGTTTACATTTTCAAGGGATTTTGTGATTTTGGTCAATACTATCTCATGTCATTCATCGGTCAAAGTGTGATCAGAGATCTCCGGGAGGAGATGTTCACCAAACTCTCCAATATGTCCGTTGGTTTTTTCGTGAGGCATTCGACTGGTGAGCTTGTTTCAAGGATGAACAATGATGTCATGATGGTGCAAGGGGCAATGACCAATGCCATCACCGGGATCGTCAGGGATGTGTTGACAGTTGTAAGTCTCATCTTCGTGGTTTTTTACAGGGACTATCAGTTGGCGCTGATTGCCATGATAGTTTTTCCTCTTGCCATTTACCCACTGCTTGGTTTTGGAAGACGACTGAAAAAATATTCCAGGCGAATGCTCGTCTCACTGGAAGACATTACCGAGCGTCTGAACGAAACCATCACCGGCATCAGGATAGTCAAGGCGTTCGCCATGGAGGATTATGAGAAGGAAAGATTTTCCAAAGTGAATGACACTTTGTTCAACGCTTTCATGAAACGTTTCAAAGTACGCGCGCTGTCCAATCCGGTAATGGAGACCCTTGGAGGTTTTGGAGTCTGCCTGATAGTGTTTTACGGTGGATATCAGGTGATCAACGGTAACTCCACTCAGGGGACATTCTTTTCTTTCATGGCGGCGCTCATCATGCTCTATGAACCGATAAAGAGAATAAATGAAGTTAATATTACCATCCAGGAAGGAGTCAGCGCAGGAGAGAGAATTTTTGCTCTTCTAGACACACCCATCGATGTTATGGACAGGGAAGGGGCATCTGACATAGGCAGAGCGCGAGGCGAACTGATTTTTGAAAATGTAGGCTTTTCGTATGAAGAAAATGTGGTGCTCCGCGATGTTTCGTTAAAAGTGGCTCCTGGAGAAGCAATTGCAATCGTGGGTGAAAGTGGGGCGGGCAAAAGCACTTTGCTTGATTTGGCTCCAAGGTTTTACGATGTTTCCTCCGGACGTGTTTTGATAGACGGGCTGGACATCCGGGAAGTTACCCAGAAATCTCTGAGGCAAAACATTGGGATTGTCACTCAACAGACAATATTGTTCGATGACACCATTAGAAACAACATAGCTTATGGCAGGCCTGACCTGCCTCTTGAAAAGGTCATTGAAGCGGCGAACGCCGCTCACGCTCATGAATTCATAATGACTACTCCCAACGGATACAACACTCTGATTGGAGAGAACGGGATAAAGTTGTCCGGTGGCGAACGTCAGCGAATAGCAATCGCCAGGGCTCTATTAAAAGACCCCCCTATACTGATACTCGATGAAGCTACCTCCAATCTCGATTCTGATTCTGAAATTGCCGTTCAGGGGGCAATAGAAACCCTCATGAAGGGCCGTTCAACCATGGTAGTAGCCCATCGTCTATCCACCATCAGGAATGCAAACCGGATTTATGTGCTGGTTTCCGGCCAGATAGTCGAAGAGGGCACTCACGACGAACTGTTGTCTAGAGACGGTTTCTTTGCCCGTTTGTACAAGCTGCAGTTCAAGAGCCAGACGGAGGGACAGCCCCACAACGTAGGAGCCCGGATTCATTAACTATGTCTTTTAAACAGAAAATGGGCCTGGCTGGCAGATTCGCCGTATCCAGCCTTTATGAAGCTGTGCAGAGATCATGGGCTCTGGCGCATGCGTTTAACATTTTAAAAACTCAAGAGTCCCCCATCCCTGTCATATCAGTGGGAGGCATTGCAATCGGCGGTAGCGGAAAGACACCAGTGACGATGCTCATCGCTGGCAGACTGAAGGTTCTGGGCTACAGGCCGGTAATCTGTTCAAGAGGATATAAAGGTTCTTACAAAGGATCTTTCAGACTGGTTAGTGACGGTCGTTCAGCCACGCCGCTTGTCACACCTGAAATCTGCGGTGATGAGCCGTACCTCATGGCCTCAAGGTTGACAACAATCCCTGTAGTGGTTGCAAAAAAACGAATTGACGCAGTTCGGGCTTCGGTAGAACTGATGGACAGTGATGTGGCTATTCTGGATGATGGTTTTCAGCACTTGGGACTGCATAGAGACTTTAACCTTGCTCTGCTCAATGCGCAAATGGACTGGATGTTTCCCCTTGGTGGTCTTAGAGAACCTTTCAGTGCCTTGAGAAGAGCTGATACGATTCTGTTGAATGGATCAACTCAGGATCTACCGCCTGAAGCCAATGACCACATTCGCAACAAGCCGGTTTTTGAAATGTTTCAGAAAGCTGATTGTATAATTCACGGTATAGGCCACAAAGAGTTCAATTCAGAAATATTCAAAGGCCGTAAGGTCTTTCTTGCTTCCGGCATAGCTAATCCGGGCCGTTTTGAAGCTATGGGGCGCCACCTGGGATGGGACGTCGTAGAACATGCAATTTTCAGGGATCATGAGAAATTGTCTTACGATGACCTGGCAAGCATAAGTTCCAGGGTGGGAGACCTACCAATAGTGTTGACCGAGAAGGACTGGGTAAAGGCGCCTCAGTGGTTTATACGGAGGTCGAACACATATTTTCTCAGAATAAGAGTTGGCATCAAAAATGAAACGGAATTTTTCCAGCTTGTGATTGAGTCTGTTCGAAAACATGAATCTTGACAAAAAAAAAGTGCTGATAGTAAAGCCGAGTTCAATGGGTGATGTAATACACGCCATTCCTGTGGCGCATGCCATCAAACGGGTTTATCCTGAATCGACAATAGGCTGGGTAATTCAGTCGGGTTTGGAGAGTCTACTGGCGGGGGATTCAGCGGTAGACGAAATAATCAGGATCGACATCCCTTCCACGAGCAATCCAGGGGTAGCAAGAAGAGCCTATTGGGATGCGGCGGTAGCCACAATTAAGGAGCTGAGAAGGCTTCGCCAACAATTTAAATCTTCTTGTTACGACATAGTCATCGATCTTCATGCTTCATTCCGGAGTGGATTGATATCGATGACATGCCCCAACAGTGTTCGTTATGGGCTGGCCGACGCCAAAGAATTAAACACTTTCTTTCAAAGTGAATTGATAAGCCTGGATTCATCAACACCTCACGCCGTGGACAAAAACCTGGCGTGTCTGTCTCTATTTGCAATTGAAAGCTGTCCTGATGATTTTCTTCTACGATTGCCCGATGATGTGACTCAGATTGCCGATAGGCTATGGACCGGTTTGGGGCTAGCTGATCACAAGACTGTAATTTATGCCAACCCATGCGCCAGGTGGACAACCAAAATGTGGAGCATCCGGGCCTGGAGCCGTTTAACCGAAATGATAGTTGATCGACTCAACGCAAGCGTTTTATTTGGAGGTGGGAAAGGGGACATAAATTACATAAATGAAATATTTTCCACATTTTCAAAAAGTACATTAGAGAGCTCCAGGAATATAGCAGGTAAACTCAGTCCGGTTGGGTCGGCCGCATTGATGTCCAGGTGCCAAGCCTACGTTGGAGTTGATAGTGGTCCTATGCACATGGCCGCTTTTTTAGGTTTGCCCATAGTGGCAATTTTTGGCCCGACGGATCCATGCAAGGTTGGCCCCTATAGCAAACGATCAATCGTGCTCAGAAATGAAAGTCTGGATTGTCTGGCGTGCCGGAAAAGTTCCTGCGCCAATCTCAGATGCATGGACGAAATTGATCCCAAAACCGTTTATGAATCTCTTAGAACTCTACTTTGAACTACACACTGACCTTAAGAGAAATTGAAAAATCTAAATCGAGTTCTTGACTGCAAAGTTTGAATTATGTTTTACTAATTATTTGCAGTTCAAGTATGGGCTCCGGCCCAGCCGGATGCCCTTTTCCCAAGGGGCGCATATGAAGCAATACAAGACCGAAGAAGTACGAAATGTAGCGGTTGTCTCCCATGCTGGCTCGGGAAAAACGACCTTATGCGAGGCCATGCTTTTTGACTCGGGAGCTGTTGACCGTCTTGCAAAAGTTACCGATGGATCTTCGAATTTTGATTTTGAGCCTGAAGAAGTCAAAAGAGGTATATCCATCAGTACTGCACTGTTTTCCGCTGAGTGGAAAAAACGAAAGATCAACATTATAGACACTCCGGGCGATCCTAATTTCTTTGCCGAGGTCACATCTGCCCTTCAAGCGGCCGATATAGCTTTGGTGGCAATTGATGCAGTGGACTCCGTCAAACCCTTAACTGAAAAGGTTTGGGCGGCTGTTGAAGCAGCTGAGAGACCAAGGATTCTAGCCGTTACCAAGATGGACAGAGAAAGGGCTGCCTTTGACAAGGTCATCTCGGATGTGAAGGAAACCCTAAAAGTCAAACCGCTTGTGCTACAAATTCCCATTGGGAAAGAGGCAAACTTTAGGGGTGTAGTAGACTTGCTGTCAATGAAAGCCTTGCTGTTTGAATCAGACGGGAAAAGTATTTCCAAAACTGATATTCCGGAAGATCTGAAGGATGAGGCCGCGTCCAAGAGAGAGGTCTTGATAGAAGATCTGGCAGAAGTGGACGACGGTTTGATGGAAAGATATCTGGAGGGTGATGAGCTTGGAGCGGACGAACTGGCCAACGCTCTAAAGCAGGGCATTCTTAACAGGGTGTTCATACCGGCGTTAGCCTGCTCTGGTCTTGCCAATAGAGGTATTCCACTGATTCTTGACATCATTGCAGATGCTTGCCCATCGCCGGCCGACATGAAGCCGGTCACCGGGACGACTCCTTCTGGTGATGAACAGACCAGATCTGCTTCTGCCGACGCCCCTCTATGCGCCTACGTATTCAAGACGGTAGCTGATCCTTATGCCGGTCGTCTTTCCATATTCCGGATTCTCTCCGGTAAACTTGCGCCTGACTCAAATTTCCTCAATGCTACTCGGGGAGTGAAGGAGAGATTTGGTCAACTTTTCGCAATTCAGGGAAAGAATCAGAAAGCTCTTGAGAGCGCTCAAGCTGGTGATATTGTTGCAGTAGCCAAGCTGAAAGAGACCCTGAGCGGGGACACACTTTGTGACGAGAAGGCTCCAATCATTATAAAGAAGGCGGTTCTCCCACAAGCGGTCATATCATTTGCCATTGAGCCGAAGGCCAAAGGTGACGAAGAAAAGATTACGCAGAGTCTTGCTCGCTTGTTTGAAGAAGACCCAACGCTTGCGATCAAGAGAGACCCCAAGACCAACGAGTTTTTGATCTCAGGTATGGGACAGGTCCACATTGAAGTTACGATTGATAAATTGCGGCGAAAATTTGGTGTCGATGTGAATTTGAAGACTCCCAAGGTTCCATACATGGAAACAATAAAGGGGAAAGCCAAAGTTGAAGGAAAGCTAAAAAAACAGACTGGAGGCCGAGGTCAGTTCGCCGTGGCGTGGCTGGAGCTTGAACCGTTATCCAGGGGACAGGGATTCGAATTTGTAGACAAGATTGTGGGAGGAGTCATTCCGCGTCAGTATATTCCAGCAGTTGAAAAGGGTGTCATCGAGGCTATGGCCGGTGGCGCTCTGGCCGGACACCCGGTAATAGACGTCAGGGTAACTGTTTTTGATGGAAAATATCATGATGTGGATTCTTCGGAACAAGCTTTTAAGATTGCCGCTTCAAAAGGCTTCAAGAAGGGGGTGCTCCAGTCGAACCCCATTTTGCTCGAGCCGGTCATGAACATGGAAGTTGTTGTTCCTGAGGACTGCATGGGTGATGTCATGGGTGATCTTAATTCCCGTAGAGGCCGCATCAGTGGTATGGACGCAAAAGGCGGCAGCCAGGTCATTAAAGCGATGGTTCCGATGGCAGAAGTCCTGAAGTACGCGTCTGATCTCACATCAATGACATCCGGCAGAGGCATATTCTCAATGGAATTCTCACATTACGAGGAAGTTCCGGCGCATATAGCAGATAAGATAATTGAGGCTTCCGGTAAACAGACTGAGGAAGAAGATTAATGTCGATCTCCGTCCAGGATCATTTGAAGAGTAACGGATCCATAGTCGCAGTGTGCGTTAGTCCCAAGAAGGGCATGATCAAGACTGAAGTCGAATCTGGAATCATTGAGGAAGGATTCGGTATTCGGGATGACGCACACGGCGGTGACTGGCACAGGCAGGTTTCCCTTTTGGCCATAGAAGAGATAGAGAAAATGAACCAGAAGGGTTTTGATGTAAAACCCGGGAGCTTTGCTGAAAATCTGTGCACAAGAAATTTCGATCTATCAGCAGCGTCTATCGGGAGAAGAATTCGGATCGGCGACAATATAGTTTTGGAAGTTACCCAGATAGGAAAAGAATGCCATACCCGATGCGCTGTGTACAACAAGATTGGTGATTGCATTATGCCTGAGCAGTGTGTTTTTACAAGAGTGATAACAGGCGGAGTGGTAAAAGCCGGAGATTCAATATCATTTGCGCACGATGAAATGTGAAATACCCCGCTCAGTCCAAATAAGGATATGAGCGGGTCCCTTGTTCATTTTGACAGGTAAAGCTCGAAGCGTCTGTCCTCCACTAGTGCGGAGTCGCCCGGATTATAGGTTCGCTCGACAAATGTCAAATTATTTGAGTGGTCAATCAGTAATAATGTCGATGACCGCGTTCCATAAGTTTCACTCTTGATAAATATTGGAGCCAGGATACGTTCCCATTCTAATCCAACGCCTGTCTGGGGAAGATTTTGATCTTCCGGCTGAGTTTCATCTCTCAGGATTAAAAACAGTTCTTCGACAGCAAAATCAGTTTCACGCAACATTTTCTCATTCAACACTTTTTTGCCTGATTTTATTTTTGGCCACGGGGTGTCGAGCAAATGGTTGCTCAAACCATACGTCCCCTCTGTGATGATTCGCGACGATAGTGGGTTGCTGGACAGATAATACAGGTTCTGCATGTCTCCGACGAGTAGATTGAAACTATTGTAGCAGTCAATCTTGGTTTTTATTTCGTCAATATATTTTTCTGTCTCAATGTTAGACCTTAAATAATTGCTCACCAGTAATCCTCTGGATGTTGCATTTTCTCTCCTGATGGAAGGGTCACGATAGTTAGTTATAGCAGCGAATCTGCCGTTTCTTGTTATACCCAGCCATGTTCCCCCTTCTTTCAAATCCATGCCGGCCAGAATGCCGCTGTCATCCCCCCAGAAATGGGCTCCTGCGGTCGATCTCTCGTAAAACTCGTCCCTGTTTGCGGCAAGAACCAGACGGTATCGAGGGTGATTATCATAAGAAAACAATATCAGGCACATCTTTATCTACCAATATTTTCAGCTATGTATTTGTAAGCGTGCCTGGCGGTTTCTTCTGCCTTATGCTCGTAAGTATAAAGTTCCACGGTGACGAAACCGTCATAACCGATGCCTCTGATGGCGTCCATCGCGCCAACAAGGTCTATTGCGCCTTCTCCCAGCATCAGGTGGTGATGTTCACGGGACGCAGCGATGTCCTCCATGTGGAAATGATGGATCTCATCCTTCATGGAATATATTAGCCCGGACGGATTCTCACCAACACAGTAAAAATGACCTATATCAAAATTGATTCCAAATACTTCCGGGTCGAGGATCTTGTATAATTCATGAAACTGGCCGCTATTTTCTATGAGAAGTCCCGGTTCGGGTTCGATCAAACTTCTAACTTTCCGCTCTCTAGCCTTTCTCTCCACCAACCGTAAACCTTCCAGAAAAACATCCAAAGCCTCTTCACGGCCCATATCTTCCAGCGGACCACCAGGCTCTGTAGATATATTCGCCGCACCCAATGCGCCAGCCAGTTCAATGCAACGTAAAGTGTAATCAACACGTTTGGATCTCAATGAAGGGTCTTTCTCTATCCAGGACGGATGATAGGTGTCGCCATCCGCATGATGCATGAAAGCGTTTATGTTCGAGATTTCGAGATTGTTTTTTTTGAGTTCCTGTCTAAGCGCAAAAATGTCTTTTTCTGTAAGGTTCAATGGATATGCATGAGGCACATCGGCCATTATTTCTATTCCCTCGTAACCGATGGACGCCACGATTCTGATGGCCTCAAGAAGCGACATCCTCAAAAATGCATTTGAACTGAAGGCAAATTTCATGTGAACTCATTCCGTGTTATTGAAAAATATTTGTCGTTTGGCATGTCGGAGTCTTATCCTGAACGAAGGCATTCAAATAGTCCAGAGAAGCTTTAGCAGCGCCGACAGGATCATTGAGATGGGTGTAGAGCTCCACACATAGGTAGCCATCATAATCTACCTTTGTCAATGCTTCGAAAATGGAGGTAAAACGGATGTCCCCCGTTCCCGGTATTCTGTGGTAGTGTTTCTTCCCACGAATGTCTTCCAGGTGAACGTGGAATATTTTCGATCCAAGTTTTCCAATGACTGTGGCCGAGTCTTCACCAAGCACATGGCTGTGACCAACATCCAAATTTGCGCCAAGGCAGGGCGAATTTACCTGATTCAGCAATTCAACCAGTTCATCGCAAGATTCAACCAGCAGTCCCGGCTCATACTCCAACCCCACAAGGACCTCCATTTTCCGGGCATATCCTGCTATTAGGTCAAGAGATTCTACCAGTATGGTCCAGGACTCCTCAGGATATGATCCAGAAACAGGTTTGCCTGAAGTAACGCTGATACACTTGGCTCCCAGAAACGCAGCGATATCGATACATTTCATTGTGTATTCGATTCTCCATTTCCGGAGACCAGCGTCAGGATTGGCAAGAGACGGCTCAAACAATGGCTCCCAGAAGGTCCTACCATACCAGCCAACGGCGGTATTGGCATTTACGTTGGAAACAGATATTCCTGATTTCGTGAGTGACTTCTTGAGAACGTTCAGATCCTGAGACGAAACCTTGTCTGCGTATAGATGCGGAATGTCGGCCAACAATTCAATTCCGGAGTAACCGATTTTTGCTATTTCTATGATAGCCTCATCCAGAGGAAAACGTACAAATGCGTTTGAGCTGAAAGAGAGTTTCAATACCGGTTACCTGTGGGATTTCTTTTTGTTGGCAGAACTGAGGGCGTAATCACGAAGTAAATCAGTTTGGTCCGAAAAAGCGTGTTGATCGACCCCCAGGGGCGCTTTGAAATAAGACGCAAGATGGGGCATCAAGCCTGCCTCTCCTGCTCGATGGGCAAACTCGGCTAATCTTACCAAATCCAGGACCAATGGAGCTGCAAGCATTGAGTCGAAGCCTTGCCAAATGAACTGCATGGACATCCTTGACCCCAGGAATCCCCTGAAATGTATAAAATCCCATGCAGTTTTCTGATCGGCCAGAGACGGGACGTAATTTATGTGAACACTTGAGTGGGGAGCGTAACCGAGAATCTTTGGCAGAATGGTGTCCTTGGTTTTAATCTTGGATTGACGATTGTCAATGTGTTCCAATACTCTGCCGTCCATGTTGCCCAGAATGTTGAATCCTTCCCAACTCATGACCTCGAGATTTCTGGCTTTGAACATAGGCGCCAGAACCGACTTGACTAGAGTCTCGCCTGTTTTGCCATCATCCCCCATGACAGGCACACGGTTGGCTTGAGCCAGTTGAACCATGGCCGGAAATAAGGCCCCGTTAGATGGGGTAAAGTTTATGTAGGGGCAATTCGATTTTATGGCGGCATAGGCGTACAATGAGCTTGCACGAAAAGCATTGACCACATTTTCGTCTATGGCCTTTTCCAAAAAATAAGCATCTGTGTGACATTTTTGAGCGTTCAGCGGCGGTTCTGTCGATGCCAGGTTGACGACGACCACGTCGTCCAGGCGTCTGGTTTGCTTGAAACTGTTGATTTGCCCCTGAATCTGTTCAGTTATCTGTCTTAGAGATAAATCATTTTCTTCAGGAAGTGAGCACAACTGACTTATGGCCTCACCGCAATTCATAACGAAACCGGGGTAAATGTTCGGCTCAATCTCCCTTAATTCAGGCTCCAGCAAACTCAGTGTTTTTGGAGTCAAGCCGCATTGCTGTTGAGCCAAAGCATCTGCAGCGGTTCGTAGCTTTTCCTGGCGTATGTCGAACCCAAAAAACTCTAATTCGCCCAAGGAGACTAAATCCATCGTGTCAAATGGCTCACCGAACGTAGCCATTCCAACGCAATCCTCAAGAGATTTACTTATCGCCAGGGCGCCTACGATAGCAGTTATCGAAATTGACCCCAACGCTCCTAAAAAACAGGCTCCTACGCGTCTTTTCAAACCAGATCGCCTCGCATCGATTTATCGTATTTTCTATAAAGGACCAGGACATACGTCCTTACGTCCACAATCCTTGCAATGCCATCCCATCCACAGGTTATCAAAGTATTCGATAAAGGGCTGGCTTTCTTCGGAGTTCTCGGCCAACAGGCCCACCTCGAAATTCCTTTTGTTCGCTGCCTTAGCCCCCATTCCTGCGCCGGTGAGATTCGAACTGCCCACAAGCGTGTAAACGCCATCGACGATGAAAAGTTTTGCATGCATCCTGGGGCAGTAAAGAAACTCGACTCCTGAACTCAAGCGACCTTTTTCATCTATTTTGTCGTATCTTTGCCTGAAAGGGCCAGACGGCAACTCAGCATGAATAATTCTTATAGCAACGCCACGGTTAATCATTATTGCCATCATGTCCGGAAAAGATACGAACCTGTTCTTGAACCGAACAAGAGTCATTTTGATGTTAGCAGTTGCAATCCACAAAAACTGTTTGGCGTTTACCAGGATTGGCTCTGTAAAATGTTCATATAGCTGTCGATCAAATAAAGTCTTCAATTTGTCTCTGGCTCAAACATGCTATTCCTTGAAAGGGACTGCCTTTGCCCAAGCGTTACGCGCCTCAAGATCTTTATCCAACGCCAGTCCATTCCTGGCCGCCACCATCAACTCTGTCCCATTATCCTGCATGACAAGTGTCCACAATGTTACCAATTTTTTGTCAGCAAGAGTTTTCATCACAGCCTCCACCCTCCTGGATTCCTCATCAGCCATTTGGCCCGAAGGGTCACGTAGCACTCCTCTGGTGGTCACCCACCCTGGGGCTTCTATTCTATCCATTATTGCCTTTTCGATCATTTTTTCATCCATTTGCCGCTCCATTAATTTATTTTCCAGTCGATAACCGTCCAGCTCACGAGTGTAACTTTCTGAGAATATTCCCATGAAGTGATGCAATAGCTTCCATTAGGAATAATACAGAAAACCTAGTCCCCCGACCGCAAAAATGCCACACATAAATTAGTCATTTCGGGAAATTTTTCACCACTTCCGTGTAAAAACATTTCCATTTAGCAAGCGAAAACTTTGCCCAGTCTTGACTGATCCATTGTTGAATGACATTTCTTAGTGTCTGAACAAAAGTTTCACGGAGATCGATCATGACATGCGCAGCCATAATAACGGCAGGTGGATTGGGGTTAAGGATGGGAGCCGACAGACCCAAGCAGTATCTGGAAGTTTCTGGAATACCAATACTTGCCCGCACTATTGCCGTTTACAATGACCACCCACTAATAAGCTACATAGTGGTCACTGTCCCTGAAACTGATCAATCATATTGCCAGACAAACATAATAGAGAAATTCGGGTTTCATAAAGTCAGATGTGTCGTAACGGGGGGGAACACGCGTCAGGCCTCCGTTTATAACGGTTTGAGAGGTTGTTGCGATTCGGAGATTGTAGCCATTCACGATGGAGTGAGACCTTTTGTTTCCAAAACCGTCATTAGCTCGGCCGTAGAATGCGCCCGTCAGGCTGGCGCTTGCTTGGCAGCCTTACCGGTAACAGAGACGGTGAAGAGGAGGGTGGGAGGATCGCTCAGGACAATTCCCCGAGAAGGCCTCTGGCTGGCCAGGACTCCACAGGTTTTTGCAACCCCTGTTATCATACGGGCTCATGAGTTTGCAGTAGAACGAAATCTTGAAGTTACAGACGACGTTTCACTTGTGGAACAGCTGGGCCTGGAAGTTGGAATAATTCAGGACAATTTCTACAATATCAAGATAACATCCAGAGAGGATATGATGATAGCGGAATTGATTGCGCGTCTACCTGAATATGGGTTCTGTCCTGGTCCGGGCGCGCTGATTTGATCGGCTATGATCTGGAACGTTTCTTCTCGGCGAGTGAATGCATTTATTTCCAGTCAGTCAAATCCCCACCGGAGCACTCCAAACATAACTTGGTCGAGTCATCGGTGATTTTGATCGGGTACTTGCCTGTGAAACAAGCGGCGCAGAAATCTTCAGCGGGACGTGGCATGGCCCTGAACAGACCCTCAAGGCTCAGGTAGCCTAACGAATCGGCTCCTATGAAATCGCAGATTTGCTCGACCGAATTTGAGGCAGCGATCAACTCACCTTTACTGGAAAAATCTATGCCGTAAAAACACGGGTATCTGATGGGTGGACAACTTATCCGCATGTGAATTTCTTTTGCGCCGGCCTCTCTGAGAGCCCTTGTTCTCAATTTACTGGTAGTTCCCCTGACGATGGAGTCATCAACTACCACGACGCTTCTTCCATCGAGAATTTCCCTCACAGGGTTAAGTTTCAGGCGAACCCCCAGATTCCTAATTGCAGGAGAGGGCTGTATGAAGGTTCGTCCAACGTAATGATTTCTGATGACACCATATTCAAATGGCAAGCCGCTACCCTGCGAATACCCGAGAGCTGCGTAGTTTCCGGATGCCGGCATGGGGGCTACGAGGTCGGCGTTTTCAGCAGGACATTCAAGAGCAACCTGAAAACCAAGCTCTTTCCTGACTTTGTAGACACCGTGTTCAAATATCATGGAATCCGGTCGAGAAAAGTAAATGTACTCAAAGATGCACATGGCCAGGTTTTTCCTGCGTGGTCCCTGAATAGAACGAAGTCCATTGTGATCCGCCATGACAATTTCACCAGGTTCAACATCACGGATGTATTCAGCTTCGATTATGTCCAAAGCGCATGTTTCGGACGCAAAAATTATGGAATCTCCTTTGCGGCCGATGCAAAGTGGCCGGAAACCAAATGGATCACGCGCGGCAAGTATGCCATTAGCTGTCATGAATACTATCGACCACGCGCCTTTCAGTTCATCAAATACTCTAACCAGCCTATCTTCCAGAGGACCTTTCTTGTGTAAAACAAGGTGAGCGATGAGTTCAGAATCTGTGGATGTTTGGAATATGGCGCCTGAAGATTCCAGTTTTCTTCTCAATTTCGTTATGTTTACTATGTTGCCGTTATGCCCAAGAGCGAATACCCGATCTATCTGTTCCACCAGAAAAGGTTGAGCGTTTCTAAGCAGAGAACTGCCGGTTGTTGAGTAGCGAACATGTCCTATACCCATTGACCCTTTGAGTCTCTGGAGAGAGCCTTCCTTGAAAACGTCAGCGACAAGTCCCATTCCCTTGTGAGACGAGACTGTCGTTCCATTGCTTACCACGATCCCGGCTGATTCCTGACCCCTGTGCTGGAGTGCGTAAAGCCCGAGGTAAATGAGTCTTGCCGGATCATCTGCTCCGTAGATGGCAAAAATTCCACATTCTTCTTTTTTGGACGGTTGATTAATCATGTCAGATTCTCACGCGGTTCCCTTAATGCCCTGGTGACAAATTCAATCTTGTTAGTTTAACGTATCTGAAGAATGATTGAAAGATCGTAGTTGTCCAGGTTCGGCCAAAACATGTCCCTAACCGAAACAACATGTTGTTTTTCTGAGGAATTGCAAATCAAAAAACGGGCCCGTTTCGACCTCAGCCTGGATGCTGAGGGAAACGAAAGCCCGGTAGAGTGACTCGAGATTAATCTTAGTCCAAAAGTCTTATCTTGCCTGCGTGGAAGAAGGAGCACGGTTAACTGCGGCGCCCCAACCTGCGCGAGGATCCTGTTCCTTGGGGATTTCAACAGGTCTGGGCATTGCTATTGACCCACCTGCCAGACCAGGAGAAGATGCCTGAGGTTGTTCCACCGCCTGTTGCTGAGGTTTTGGCGCAGCCTGACGGGCGGCAGTTCTGGGCTTCTGTCGTCGTTGAGGCGGTTGATTCATTTGTTGTTCTTCCTGGTCACCAGCGGGAGGATAGTATTGAACTGTTGTTCCATCCGGAGTGGTGGTGGTGATTCTGACCGCTCCGGCCGGCAAGTTTTCATCAAATCCCTGCGGCTGTGCATAAGATGGGGAATATTGTCCTGGTCTCAACTGAGGGGCCTGTTGGCCGTAAACTTGCTGTTGAGCATAACCCGGCTGAGGACTTGGTGCGCTGTACTGTACAGGTGGCGGACCCTGAGGGGCTTGAGGCTGGTTGACATGCCAATCCGAATATACCCCCTGTTGGGTTGCATAGGGAGGTGGAGGCTGATAGCCGTACTGCTGTGGAGGATATCCTCCGGGCTGTTCATATCCCGGTTGCTGAAAGGACTGTTGTCCGCCAGGATACATACTCCCATTCTGATGCTGTTGATAACTGAACTGTCCTGTATTGGAGCCGCCATATAGACCGATTCCACTCGGACCGAGTACCGAGTCCATGAATCCTTGAGCCATGCATGGCCCACACAAGAGCATCGAAATTAGTATACCCATACTTATTTTTCTTGCCATCAGCGTTCTCCTCGAGTCTATGCCAAAAGGCTTACTCGCTAGACAGAAAAAAGATGTAAACAAAATTCATCTATAATATTTTATACAATTATGGAGTTTATGTCAAGGAAACGCTTGTTTTTGAGTTTAGCAGTCTAAAGGTACAACAGGTTTGAGGTAGGTTCAGGAAGAACCCATGGGATGGAACTGAAAGGTTGTCCCATCCCGTGAGTCCATTTTTGTTTTATGGACGAGCTATTAATAGTTTCCTGGATTCATCGGACAATGACGGCTGGGGGAAAACAGTGTTCCTTGCAGCCATAGTCTTTATCGATGATCATTATTGACGGTCTCATGTATTATGTCCCACTCGGTAAGTCAAAAGAATCGGCATAGCGTTTGAGCTGTCTGGAGTCATTTGCCGTGCCTGTCTCACGGTAAATGTGTTAGTTGATAGTCATTCGTTCCCAATCCGATTTCCTCTGCATAGTCAAGTTGGTGATTCCAGTCTATTTCCGGGAACAATGCCTTGAATTTGTCCCCCCCGGGTTCGATAGCCGACTGGAGGCATGACATGACGTTGCCGGGGGCCTGATTGACCAAATTTACGGAAGCCCTATCAATGGAAACAATGTCGTTTGATCCGAGAATTCCGATGCTCGGAACTATGGCTCTGTCTGAAAATGGTGTGCAGTCGCATAAAGGCGAAATGTCTGTGAGAAAATTTATGAAAAGCGTTTTCCCGAGCTTGTTTGCCAGAACTGCCTTGGCGTATTCGACCATTTTTTCCATGAATATCGGTATAGATTCGTTCCACTGAATGCTTATGGCTTCCTGACGACAGGTAAGGATGCATTCTGCGCAGCCGATGCATTTTTTGGGGTCTATTTGTGCTTTTTTTAATTCCTCAACCTTAACTATTTTTATTGCTTTCCCTCTGCACCAACTGACACACTCACCGCACCCAATGCATTTCTTCTGCTTTACCTTTGGTGATATGTTTGAATGTTGTTCCAGCTTTCCGCTCCGAGATGCGCAGCCCATGCCCACATTCTTTAACGCTCCACCGAAACCGGACAATTCATGTCCCTTGAAATGAGACAACACGACCAGCCCATCAGACTGCTGGATGTCTGATGCTACGTGGGCGGTCTTGACATGCCTGCTCCCTTCAAGTGGAATCTCAACAGAATTTGAGCCCCTCAATCCGTCAGCTATCATGACTGGAGCTCCGGTCACATCTCTGGTGAATCCATTGTCAAAGGCGGTGTTGAAGTGTGACCATGCATCAGTTCTGGAGCCGACGTAAAGCGTGTTTGTATCC
>CAZGVM010000009.1:33808-36121 GCA_964528855.1 uncultured Desulfomonile sp.
AAATTGCGGCCTGATGTGAGCAGTATTTCCAGCCTCACCAAAATGTATCTTTACAGCCACAAGATCCTTAGGCGCAAAATATTTAGCGGGTTCCAGTCTATTGAACAGATCAGAAACCTTGGCGGGTACGCTTCTGTTCCAGTTCGCCGACATGTCGGTCATGAAAACTTCAGAGACCAAGTTATCCTCCCCATCGATGCCCAATAAGTGGATCGATTCTTAATCTGGAGTTCGAAATAATGTCTACAGTAGTATACACCAAAAAGTGACTCTGGAAAATGTTTCTGGAAGCAAATGACCGGCCATGTTCTGGCCGGTCATGTTGGGAGATCATAATGTGGCGTCGATTAGCGAGCTGGTTTCTTGACGAATTTGCACATCAGGACGGCGGATATGATCAGCGCAGCCGACAGATAGAAAGCCAAATCGTATGAACCTGTGTAATCCTTGATGTAGCCGGCCAGCAGGGGCATAAGAAACCCCAGGCCCCAACCTATGAAGACGAAACCATAATTGGCCCCAAGGTTTTTTGACCCGAAGAAATCTGCGGTAAACGCCGGCATCAGGGCCAAGCCTCCTCCATACTGCCAATAAGCTATTCCCAGAGCCAGAAAAAGTAGCGGGACACTTTCCAGGCCAATTACAAATGGTGTAGCCAGTAAAAACAGAGCGGATAATAGTCCGTTAATAGTGTAGGCTTTATTCCTTCCGATCTTGTCGGAGTACATGCCGGTTCCCACTCTACCCATCGCATTTATGGCCCCTCCGAAAGCGGCAATTATCCATGCGTTCTGGGCGAAGAATTCCAGCTTTCCAGCAGTCTTGGCAAGGATCGGAGCGGCATTTGCTATGACTAGCAATCCGGACTGAGCGCTTCCGAGGAACATGAACACCAGCGCATAGTATTGCCATCGAGACATC
Organism: uncultured Desulfomonile sp.; assembly: GCA_964528855.1. Lineage (GTDB taxonomy): Bacteria > Desulfobacterota > Desulfomonilia > Desulfomonilales > Desulfomonilaceae > CAITZA01. The sequence goes on from CAZGVM010000009.1 coordinate 34,730, forward strand.
ATTTCCGGTGGCAGCCAATCAACCGATGGTGATGCTGGCTGTTTGGAAACCGGCTGGTTTTTTGGACCAGGTGGGACGTAGTCCTGCGGAGGCCAACTCAACAGTTGACCGGCTGCCACAACCACCACGGCAAAAAAAAGTCCTAAACCAATGAAACTGGCGGAAATTCCGTAGTTGTCTATCAAATACTGGGCTAAAGGCGCTATATATATGGCTGCCGCCCCGTAGCCAGCCACCACGATTCCTGATATGAGCCCGCGTCTGTGAGTTCCGAACCATCTCAAAGCCGCCGGGGTAGGGGCCGCATATCCTATTCCCATACCGATACCCCCCAGGACCCCGAATCCAAGAACCAGACCAAGGTAAGTTTTGGAAAGACCAGCCACAATGCAGCCGGCAGCGACACAGAGTCCACCGAGTGTCGCCCCTATTTTCGGTCCGTAAGTATCCTGCAATCTGCCGCCGGGGATCATAAAGAAAGCGAAAAACAATCCACAAATGAAATATGCAAAAGTTCCTTGAGCATCTGTCAGATAGGCCCAGCCGGCGTTAATGCCTGTCATTATTTCGCCGGCGTCCGCCTTTGGTTTATCGACCAGCGCCTTTTTCCAGACGCTCCACGCATAGAGAATTCCGAGGCATAAATTTACCGCAGCCCCTGCAATGGTGACCACCCAAGCCCTGGCAGGCTCCTTTATTAGTTGGGATGTCATTTTCTTACCCGTGCGCTCGTTTCAAGTAAATGATATTTCATCAAATATCAGATGTTGTAAAAATTGTGTTCAGGGTCAATCCCAACTGGAACGAACCCTCATCCCTGTGAGTTGTTGAACATGTAGCTGGTCATATCGTTGTTCTTCTCCACCACTTGGAAAAGCAAACGCCACTAGAATAGCTGCAAGGAATCCCAAGGGAATTGAGACAATTCCAGGGTTTTTCAGAGGGAATAAAGGTTGGTCGAGTCCGATCACAGATAGTCTGTCTTTGAGATTTTCATAATCAATTCGGGCTTTAGCCAGGGTGGACTGTTCTCTGGATGTCAAGACATTACCAGAATTCTGTTTTTGCTCGAGAGTCTTTACGACATTGAGCGCTTCAGCCGCATCCTGTTTGGGATAATGCATGTTCGGGGAAACCAGTACGAGAACAAGGCATACAATGGTTCCCAGGAACAAACCCGCTACTATGCCGGCTGTATTGAATTTTCTCCAAAACAGGGACAGAATGACAACCGGTAAATTCCCTGAGGCGGCCATTGCAAAGGCCAATGCTACAAGTTGGGCCACATTCTGGTTTTCTGACACCATCCCAATCACTATCGCCCCCGCTCCAACAGCCAAAGATGTCAGCCTCGCGGCGGTAATTTGCTGTTTTTGAGTGGCGTGGCCCTGT
>CAZGVM010000010.1:0-420 GCA_964528855.1 uncultured Desulfomonile sp.
CACCTCACAGAAAGGACTCAATGAGCCGCGTTACGCTTCTTTACCGGGCATTATGAAAGCCAAGAAGAAACCGATCGACAAAAAATCCCTTGCGGACTTGGGAGTCACTCTGGAGCCTAAACTGAAGTGCGCTAATTTTACCATGCCGCCTGAGAGAAAAGCAGGACAGAAATTTGAGGGAATGGAACCGGCGGAAGTGGCGAAGACCGTTGCAGGCTTGCTGAGAACAGAAGCCAAGGTTATTTGATAAAATCAATGCTTAGTTTTCTATCATGGAGGCTTTTTACCAATGAGTAAGGTTTTGATATACGGCGAAATAAAATCTGGCAAACTGAAAAAATCAGCATTTGAACTGGCAAGCGAAGCCAGAAGGATAGCCGACGCGTTGGGCGGAGAAGTTGCGGCAGTTTTGATAGGCCC
>CAZGVM010000010.1:430-33662 GCA_964528855.1 uncultured Desulfomonile sp.
AGGCCCGGATACTGATAAATTCGCTGCCGATCTGGGAAAATTCGGTGTGGACAAAGTCTATCTGGTTGATGGACCGAAACTCGAAACTTATAACTCAGAGTACTTTGCTCAGGCAATGTCGGGAGTGATCAAGGACAAAGGCTCGGAAATAGTCCTTTTCAGTCACTCGATGCAGGGCAAGGACCTTGCCCCACGAACGGCCGCGAAACTTGGAACGGCAGTTATAGCGGATTGCGTATCCTTCAGACTGGACGGAAACACCCTGGTAGGCAAACGACCGATGTATGCCGGTAAGTGTTTTTCTGAGTGGAACGCCACAGGAACCCCACAGATAGCTTCTGCAAGACCTAACGTGCTGGAAACCGCAGAAGTTGCCAAAGCCGGCGCTGTCGAGAAAATCACAGTTGAAATAGACGCTGACCGCGCTACCTACGCAACCAAAGAACTGAACCTCGACACCAGTGGAAAAGTCGACCTCACGGAAGCTGAAATAATAGTCTCCGGTGGACGCGGCATGGGCGGTAACGACTATACTCTCCTGGAGGAAATGGTTGCGATTCTGGGCCCCACTGCTACTGTCGGAGCCTCGAGAGCAGCTGTTGACGCTGGATGGAGGGTTCACTCCGATCAGGTCGGTCAAACCGGAAAGACAGTTACACCCAATCTCTACGTTGCGTGCGGAATCTCAGGATCTATTCAGCACCTTGCAGGTATGGGCTCTTCCAAAGTTATCGTGGCCATCAACAAGGACACGGAAGCCCCCATTTTTACCAAAGCGGATTACGGAATAGTGGGTGACCTGTTCAAGATCGTGCCTGAGTTCAACAAAGAACTTAAGGCTTTGCTATCGGAATAATCGTCAGGAGGGGGGGAACCCCCTCCTCCACCTCACACTTACCGCAGCATTGCCACGGAAATGATTACGGGCCGTCACATTTTCCAGAACTTATGCGCTCTAACCTAAAAAAGTCCGGGGTTCGCGAATTGCATCCATCAAGAATCTGTCAATCAAAAACGTCTCCAGTTACAGTTCTCGGTCAAATTTATGGCGCATTTAAATAGTTTGCTAATCCTGGGGCTTTTACTGGCCTTAAGTTTCGGCGCAGCCGCTCTAGGGGGATATTTCACCAGTTGGAATGTCCAGGGCTGGTATCAAACTGAACTTGTGAAGCCCGCTTGGACCCCTTCAGGAGCACTAATCAGCGCTGTATGGACAGTGCTTTATACGACCATGGCTTTTTCGGCATGGCTGGTGGCCAGGAACAGAAAACTCCATGAAATCCGGATTCCACTGGCAGTATTCCTTGGACAGCTATTTTTCAATGTTCTATGGTCTTTCCTGTTCTTCGGGATCAAAAGCCCGGGATTGGCTTTACTGGAACTATCCATATTACTGCTTGCCCTTGGAACCACCATACGGATGTTTTTCCCGTTTTCAAAATTTGCCGCATTTCTGCTGGTTCCCTATTTTTTGTGGGTGTTATTCGCAGGGGTATTAAATTTCCAGATATGGCGACTTAATCTATAGTCCGGTTGAAGCGCACAAACAACGGAGTTGTCCTGAACATACCGGAAAAAATTGAATCAGACTCACCGTTCTTTTCAATCTCGCAAGACCCGGGGTTGTCGCCGGCATGATCCCGGAAAGAGGATTGCAGGACAAGACTTGATGAAATAGAGGCAGTCACCAACAAATTCGGAAACGAACAGGATGAAACATTGTCTGATTTCATTACATGAGAACCGCTCTGAGATTGTTTCTTTCTGCAGGCTGCGCAACATCGACTCGATTAAGGGCGGTCTAAAAATGGCTACCAATCCAACCATAGCACCGGGCGACACATATTCTGAAAATGGAATGACAAACTGGTGTGCAATTGCCAAAAACTATGTATCCGAATCCAATGTTTGTCGCATCTTCAGAATCCTGGAGGACACAACCGATTTCTATGACGTCAACTATGGAGATGTGATCCTGCTCGATGACGTTGGCTACCTTGTAAGAGGCACGGAAACAGAGAAGAAATTCGGTCTGGAAGGGGAACCTAAGCCTTGGGTAAAGAGCTGTGTGGATCTTACGACGGGGGAGAGAAAAATTATAAAGATTCCTTTCTACGAAGAATTTCAATGTAGAATCGAAGGCATAAAATCAACCTGCCTGCGAAACCCTGAAAAAGAGGCGAGAATTCTTTCAAAGGTTCTGGGCCACCCGGGGTTCATGCAAGGCTTCAGTCGTCTGGACTCAAACTCCAACAATGTAAGGGTGATTGAACGCATAGTTGGCATGAGCCTGGACAATATAGTGCGTTCAATAACCATGGATCACTATAATTATTACTTTCAGGCCTTTCCTCCCCTATTGGAAGGCTTGATTAAGGCATACAGGTCCATGGCATATTTGCACGATATGAACGAAATTCACTGGGACGTCTCTCCGGACCACATTTATGTCGATAGAACAACCAGATCGTTCATCTGGATAGACTTTGACTATGATTACAGTGTCAAGGAAGACCTTATTTCTCGGGATATTTTCGAAATGGGCACCGTGCTGAGTTTCCTTGTCGGCAAGGATTACCTCTCTTATTCCGAGGTAAAACAGCGATTCCCACAGGTAGCCGAAGAATTGACTGTCGAGGACATGCAGTTGGTTTTTCCCAATCAGGTAGCCAATCTACGACTTGTTTATCCCTACATCCATGAAGAACTCAACACCATAACCATGAGATTCTCCACATGCGCATCGGACAGGTACGGCAACGCTTTGGAACTGGCAGACGATATGCAGCAGGCATTGGAACTGTTTGAATGATTACGCACTCATCTTTTCCAGGATTATCCACAACTCCTCACCGGACATTGTCTAAAGAAAGCTCCTTTAACCACTCCGGAACAAAATAATTATATTTAGTTATTTAGATATTGAAATGTATAAATTACAGTTGTATTATATTAAATAATCTGTTGGTTTTTTTGATTTGACATTTAGTCGAGAGAGAAGATTTTGCGGATTCCGGTTGAATGGATCAGCAACTAATTCAAGAAAGGAGAGCGGTATGTATCGAAGGTCACTTTTTGTGATCGGCGCGTTCATTGTTTCGCTGTTGAGCGCTTCATGGCTGATCGGTTCGGTGGCGATTGCGGATGAAAAAGTTCCATCCAAAGTCGATCAGAGCTGTTTAAAATGCCATGAGTACGACAAACAGGCCTATGAATTGTTCGCCGGCAAGTTCAAGAGCGCATCAGTAAAAGCCAATTGCTTACAGGTCCAGATTGATAAGGGGTTGGAAGTAATCACCTTTGATGATGAAACGGTTCTCAAGAACGCCCCTTCTATTCCCGAGATCCCTAAGGAAGAATCTATCAGGGTTGTCGTAGCCAAGAAGGACGGCAAGACTTATGCCAAAGAAATAGAAGTAAAAAAAGGGCTCGCAGTTCCTGCCGAGCAACTTATGACTACGGAACAGGTGGCCGAACTCGTAGCCAAAGGACCTGAAAAGGGTAAATACATCCTTCTCGATAGCCGCCCTATGGAGCGTTACAACGAAGGCCACATACCTACTGCGGTTGGTATGCCATTTTTCGCATTTGACAATCTCGCAGAAAAACTTCTTAAAGACAAAGAAGTTACCCAGATTTACTATTGCGCGGGCTATTCCTGAGTCCTTAGCCCATTAGCCGCCAGGAAGGCGGAGAAGCTTGGATTCAAGAACGTCAAGGTTTATCACGCCGGATTGCCTGACTGGAGAAAAGCCGGCCATCTGGTAGTTTCAAACAATGCAGCCATAGAAGATTACAAGAAGGTTGATGCCTCTTTCATAGTTATTGATGTGCGTCCTACTGATCAGATTGCCAAAGGTCACATTCCCAATTCAGTGGCAATTCCAAAGGATGGCCTGGATTCCCTCAAAGATCAGTTTCCAAAATTCATGGGCGCTGTGATCATACTGGTAGATGAGACCGGTGTGTCTGAGGCTGCCCAGAAAGCATTCAAGACGATTGCCGACTGGGGTTACAAACAGGTAAGCATTCTTGACAAGGGGTTCAAGGGTTGGCAGACGGCCGGCAAGACTGTCGCCACTGGCCCGGCGGCTTCCACAATCAATTACGTCAGGAAACTGTTACCCGGAGAAATAGAGCTGGCCGTTTTCAAGACCTTGCTCGAGAAACCGTCTCCAGACACTATCGTCCTGGATGTGAGAGCCGCATCGGAAGTAGCCGAAGGCAAGTTACCCAACACCACCCAACTTCCTTTGGATGAACTCGAGATCAGAATTGGCGAACTGCCGAAGGACAAGAAAATTATAGTTCACTGCGCAACAGGAGCGCGAGCTGAAATGGCGTATAACATACTCAAAAATGCTGGTTTCAACACCGGCTATGTAAGAGCCACCCTCAGCTTTGACAAAGACAAGCCCGGAACTTTCGTTCTGGAAGAATAATCCCGACATAAAGCGGAGAGTTTCAACTGAAACTCTCCGTAATTTTCAATTATGATTAGTCGGTTTTCCCATGCAGACGTAGTCCCAGAAAATTCCTTCGAAGCAAATCCAGCGCCTGCATGGCAGCAAGAGTTTTCACCCATTCCCGTTTTCCGGGCATCAAATAACGGCGACTTACCAGATAATCGTTTGTTGAAACCCCGATGAAGAAAGTCCCTACCGGTTTGAGTGGTGATCCACCTTCAGGACCGGCTATTCCTGTTACCGCCAGACCAATGCCCGAACCACCGGCCAATCTGGCCCCAATGGCCATTGCTCTGGCGCATTCATGTGAAACAGCGCCGTGATGAGCTATAATATCTGGGGACACCTTTAGCAGATCAGTTTTTAATTCGTTTGAATAGCTTACTAAGGATCCCATGAAGGTTTTAGACGATCCGGGGACTCTGGTGAGCATTTCCCCTATCAATCCTCCGGTAATCGATTCGGCAAGGGTCAAGGTAATATTCCGCTCTTCGAGCATTCTTGCTATAACCTCTTCAATGGCTAATCCATCCTCACTGATTATGTTCTCAGCGATCCTAGTTCTAATCTGTTGCTGTTTTTCCCTGATTATGTCGTCGGTATCCGTTTCCGACTGCCCGACAGCGTCGATTCTCAACCTTATTACAGGGAACCTCGGCAAAAAAGCCAGGTGACAATTGTCCGTGTCTACTGAAAGGTCCGAGAGTATTTCACCCAGACGCGACTCTGAGAGCCCGTAGACAATAGTCGTTTTATTCCTGAAAACTTTTCCGCTTGATCCCAGTAATTTCCAGACCAACGGTAGCCCCTGTTCCCTGAGCATGGGTATAAGTTCAGCTGGAATTCCGGGGAAGAACAGCCCATAGCGGCCATCCCGTTCAATGGCGAACCCAGGCGCTGTTCCATAGTCATTCGGTATGGCTATACAGTTTTTTGGCAGCATTGCCTGCTTGACGTTACTCGAGGACATGGAACGCCCCCATGTCGCAAAACGATCCTTAATCCTCTGGAGTTGCTCTTCATTGAGTTTTACCGAAGTCCCCAGAAATATGGCTGCGCTTGCCGCCGTTTTGTCATCTTCTGTAGGGCCCAGTCCACCGCTACATATCGTCAAGTCCGCCTTACTCATGCCATATCGCAGCGCTTCGACTATTTCCTCTTCCCTATCCCCGACTGACGCCATGCCCCGAATCGAAATCCCTACGGCACGTAATTCACGCGCTATGTTTTCCCGATTGGTGTCGGTAATTACGCCATTAATAATTTCATTACCTATGGTCAGTATCCACGCGCTAAGATTTTGCGACATGATGGAATCTTTCCTTCTTGTTGATTTGTTCTGAATGTCTGGCTTAAGTTTAATGCGCTTGTTCCCAATTTTTTCCGGTGCATACGTCTACCAGGAGTGGAACGGACAGCTTGTAAGCATTTTCCATTTCTGTTTTTAATATTTTGGATGTCTCTTCGACGTTTTTTTCATCAGTCTCCAGCACAAGTTCATCATGAACCTGCAATATCATTTTGCATGGGGCGCCTGACTTTTTTATGGCATCATTGACTCTGATCATCGCCATTTTTATCAAATCGGCTGCGCTTCCCTGTATTGTGGTGTTGATTGCCACTCGTCTTGCCGCCTGCTGAATTACTTTATTGGAACTTTTCAGGTCAGGCAATGGTCTGCGTCTGCCGAGAACCGTAGTGACATATCCGGTTGTAGCAGCCTTTTCAGGCACTTCCTCCATGTATCTCTTTACCCCTGAATATGTCTGGTAATATTCCTCAAGGTACTGTTTTGCCATTTTAAGCCCTACGCCAATCTGTCCGGCTAATTTGAAAGGCCCCATGCCATAAATGATGCCGAAGTTTATCTCTTTTGCCTTGCGTCTCATGTCCGGCGTCACCAAAGCCGATGCGCAGTCAAATATACTCGCTGCAGTAATGGCATGAATGTCCTCACCAGCCTCAAAAGCCTCTCGAAGCCTGGCGTCGCCTGATAAATGCGCCATCACACGTAATTCAATCTGGGAATAATCCGCTGCGACAAACACCTTGCCTTCATCCGCAATGAAAGCTCTCCTTATCTTTCGGCCTTCTGCGCTCCTGATCGGAATATTCTGGAGATTGGGATCCGATGAAGATAGTCTGCCGGTTGCTGCCACTGCCTGGTTGTATGAGGTGTGAATCCTGCCGGTAAGTGGGTTGACAAGGTTAGTCAGAGAGTCCACATAAGTGGACTTGAGTTTGAAAATGGACCTGTAGTCCAGTATCTTTCGAGGCAACTCATGTTCGGAAGCCAGCTCCTCCAGGACATTCAGCGCTGTAGAGAGACCTGTTTTTGTTTTCTTGGTCGCTTTTAGCCCCAGTTTGGTGAAGAGAATTTCGCCGAGTTGCTGGGTGGAATTTATGTTGAATTTTTCTCCTGCGATTTCATATACCTGAGCTTCCAGCAATTCCAGTTGATTTGCGAACTCCGTGGACAAGACCGCCAGATAGTCCACGTCCACCTTAACTCCTGTCATCTCCATGTCTGCCAGAACGTTAATCAACGGCATTTCAAGTTTTTCATATAAATCCGATAAACCCTCCTGCCTCACACGCGGCATCAATATCTTTGCAACCCGATAAGTGACATCTGCGTCCTCACATGAATAATTGGTCGCCTCCTCCGTTGTTACCTGTGAGAAAGGGATCTGGCTTTTCCCTGAGCCAATAAGATCCTTGATGGGAATCGTCTTGTGTTCCAGGTAGAATTCCGCCAGATCATCAAGGGAATGTCCCCGACGTGTAGGATCCAGGATGTAGGAAGCCAGCATGGTGTCGAAAGCCAGACCGTTTATGGAGACTCCTTCTCGCTTGAGCACCATCAGGTCATATTTTATGTTCTGGCCGATTTTCCCTATGGCCACATTTTCCAGTATGGGGCTGAATAGTTTGAGGACATGACTCTTGTCCAGTTGTCTCCCCTGCAGGTGACCGACCGGAATATAATATCCCATGCCTGCATCGGCGCAAACCGATATGCCCACCAGTTCAGCCCTCATAGGTTCCAGGGAAGTAGTTTCCACATCTATTGCAAACATTTTTCTAAGGGAAAGTTCTTCTAACAGTTTTTCCAGGTCAACAATCTCGGTGATCGCTCTGTAATTGGAAAAATCGAGTGTTTGCTCCGCCGGCAAATCTCCCAGCATCCTCCTGAACTCAAATTCCTTGAACAGGGCCCTGAGTTTTGAAACATCGGGAGCTCCAAGTATCAGATCGTCGAGTTCCAAGTCTACTGGAACGTCTGAATTGAGTGTAACGAGCCGCCTGCTCAATATTGCCTTGTCCTTGTGTTGCTGTAGATTTTCCCTGAGCTTTTTCTGTTTGACCTGTTCTATGTTGGCGTAAATGCCTTCAAGAGTTTTAAAATTTTCTATAAGTCCGGATGCTGTCTTGGGTCCAATCCCCGGAATTCCCGGCACGTTGTCGGACGTATCTCCGGTGAGCGCCATGAAATCAATGACCTGGGAAGGTTCGATCCCGAACTTCTCCTTGACTCCGTGTGCGTCATAAACAGCGTCCTTCTGCGGATCCCACATTATGGAATTGCCATTGACCAATTGGGTAAGATCCTTGTCGCCCGAGACTATTGTGACCTTCCATCCCCTTTGATTGGCTTGGCGGGCCAGTGTAGCGATTATGTCGTCCGCTTCATAGCCCTGCTTGAAGACCAATGGAATAGAATAGGCCTCAACCAGTTCGTGGATCCTTGGGATTTGTTCTATCAGATCCTGAGGAGGAGCCGGTCTGTTGGCCTTGTATTCAGGGTACATCTCGTGCCGGAATGTGGGGCCTTTGGCGTCAAAAACTACTGCAATCCTTTGAGGCGACCTGTCTTTAAGGGTCTTGGCGATCATGTTGGTAAAACCGAAAATGGCGCCGGTCGGGCTCCCCTGTGAATTGGATAACGGACCTATGGCATGATACGCCCTGTAAATGTATGCGCTTCCGTCTATCAGATAAAGTTCATGCTCTTTCTGAGCCATCGGTCTTTTCTCCTGATCTAAAGGTTAAGTAGCCAGTTTCTGGACAACCAGTTTTCTGACTCCGTCAAATATGGAGTTGAACAATGGGTGCTCTTCCAGGACCGATGCTCTCCCCAGCAGAACAAGTTTGGACCTTGCCCTGCTTAGAGACACATTGAGCCTCTTGGGATCGGCTAGAAACGATGTGACAGCATCCGATCTCGCCAGAGAAATGATGATGACTTCCCTCTCACCTCCCTGGAAGCTATCCACAGTATCAACTGAAATTTCAGAGCGCCCTTTTACATGTGTGAGTTTCTGGCGGATCATGGACTGCTGAGCCCTGTAGGGAGTTATAACGCCTATTTCTCGAGAGGGAACCCCGGATCGGACAAGCGCCAGAACTATCTCGCAAGCTATTTCAGCTTCTTCGGGCCTCGCCTTACCGGTATCGACACCGCCGTGAACATCCACAAAAATGACCGGCGTGTCTGGATCGATTATTTCTTTGAGATATTCAGGCCCTTTGATTTCTCCTGAAACTGTCAGCCTACGATGGGCTACATCAGGAGAGGCCACAAGCTTTCCTTCATAAAAAAGTCTGGACGGAATGTCCTGAACCTCTGAGTTCATGCGGTACTGAACGCACAAAGAAGAAATGTTTTCAGGGGCTGATGTCAGAAAAAGTCTCTCGAACAGAGAGATCTCTAGACCATTCGGCTTCCTTCCCGAATTGATCCTGGAGCTTCTAACCACAGGTGGAAGCTGAAGGTGGTCACCGCATAGAATAAATCTTTCCGCTAAAGACAGTGGAGCCATAGCAGCGGGTTCATCGAGCTGACCGGCTTCATCTATCACCACGACATCGAATCTCTGCTTTAGAAAGATGGGATTAAATGCGCACTGATAGGCCGTTGCGCCTATTAGCTCAATGTCGTTGACAATCTTCCTGAATTTATCGAAATCATGAATCCGGGAAGCGATCTGTCCCAGGTTAGGGCTGGATACCCCTTCAGACTTTACCATTGTCAGGAATTCCTGTGAGCAAGTGTGTTCATTGCCCACTCTGATGAATCGGTGGAAACTCATCTTCATAAGAGCCATCAATACTCTGTCCAGGGCAATGTTGGTCGGGCAGGTGACAAGGACTCGCTTGCCGTTCTTTATGAACTGCGTTATGAGCCTCGAAAGCACCTGCGTTTTGCCGGTTCCCGGAGGGCCATGCACCAGGTGATACACAGGAGTGGCAAGTGATTTTATTATTGCCGCCTTCTGTTTTTCATTCAGCATGCCATGTCCAACGGGTTCATCGTCATAGGCAAGGTCACCACCACAAGCCGCTCCTGAAACCGAATGCGCGGTTCTTAACCCTGACCCCTGATACAATTCATTGTTTTCAGGTTTGGTTTCAGAATCTATGCCGGATATTCGAGAATGGAACTCAAAGAAATTGTTTACAACCTTCTCAACGATCTCTCTGCGTGCATCAGTCAGAAAATTCAGAATGGTCTTTCGAGACATCTCTCTGGCCCTGAGAAACGGCATCCGGTCAATATAGCAAGCTTCGTGAGACCTGTTCTGATTTGTTGTCCAGGATGATGACCTCGAACAGTCGATCTTTGTGAAAAGACCAAGCGTGCCGTCACCGACAGTTGCGACTCTCGCCCTGATGGCATCTTTGGAGCATGCGTCACCCCTGTGGATGATCACATCGTCTCCGGGCCCAAGATCACCAAATCCATTGGCAGACTCGACCTTTATTGAAGTCCTTCCCCAAACCAGAGTATTGTCGATCTGACGTCCCTGGCTTGTCGATCGGACCTGGCTCCACTTGGGGTCTATTGATGAATCATGGACGTTCGAGCTGACCTCGAAAATCCGATCAATCTGCAGTTTTTCAATGGGGATGGTCACACCGTCAAGGACACGCTGAGTCAAAGTCGATTTGTCCAGCACATGAGCAAATTCCGACTCCTGTTCCCATTCATCAATACAGATCAGCCTGAACCATGTGTCGTAATAATGCCTTTCCAGAAGACTTAACACTTTCTCAAGCATAATTGTGGAGTCATAAAAGGCTTCACAGTTGGATCTGGAATAGCATTTCGAGTCACCCGAGCACGCGTCCACAAGCATAGGAGCGCACAAGTTGTCACCAAAGGCATAGTATCGCCTTAGGGCGATTGATCTGTTCCTACCCTGAAGTATTGACCTTTTGCGGGTTCTGGAGAAGCCGTAAACTCTCGTGGACAGGCCGGTTGATGAATAAACCACGTAGGAATCAATTTCTTTTTCATGATCATCATCCCTGATCATCATGTTGTAGGCATAAAGCTGGAGCAGATGGTCTGCGCTGGAAAATTTCCCGGATTTTATTTCGACTACCGTTGTACGCAAACCAGAATAAATTACGGCGTCTGCCCTGCCCTTCAATCCATACCTGACTGACAGCTTATCGAGTTCAGTGTCAGCGTCATAGTCTGGCCCAAAGACGCCGGACATCCAGGACACCATGTTTTGATGGTGTCGTGTAAGTTCATTCCTCAGATCATGATAATTCACGTTGGCCGATGAACCCGGTAAAATCTGGATGAATTCTCCAATTACTGAGGAGAACTTCCTATTGAAATCATCCTTTCCTCTATGATGTGGATTGCATACAAGATGATCGAATAGTGAGTGAATGGCCTTACCTTTAGCCATCCAGAATGGCTCACCGTTTCGACACCTATATCGTAAATCTATGGATCTCAGACAGTTAAATGATTCAACAGCCTCCACGACACTTATAGGGCGCAATGGCTCAAGAAATATTTCAGAATCCGGATTTACGCTATATATTCTGCTCCCATCCTCCAAATAATTGTTAACGTCAAGGTTGTGAGCGGATATTCTGGCGCCGAGCCAACATAGTCTAGGAAATTCGAAAAAATCTTGTCCACAATAGTCCGGGAAAACTATAAAGGATCTGTAACCGGAGAGATTACCAGCCAACTCAATTCCCGTGAATGTATAGGCGCCGTTTCGCGCCTTCACGGGATCAGGACTCAGCCTGAGAATTTCACCCTCCAACGCCACTTTTTCAGTGCATTTCTCCATGTGTATTACTCTAACATCATTGAACGGTTCGATTCAATCAATCAAGTTTGAGTAACCGTAGCAGCTTAGGTCGGTTACGGATTTGACCACTGATTTCTTATATGTTAGATTTCCGGCTTGTCGTCTCCTGGGCTTATTTTATTAACCATTAGTGGACGATTCATGTCATGGACCGACGGGAGAGGTTAATGTTTTTACCGAGAATAGATGAAGAGAAGTGCAAATTGTGTGGTGAGTGTGTAGATGTTTGCCCTGCTGATGTGCTGGCTGTTGAGGGTCAGGCCACTGTCGTGGTAGCCCCTCAGGATTGCCTTGGCTGCGAATCATGCATATCCGTGTGCCCTGAGGACGCGGTGACGGTTGAGGAGATATAAAGGGCTATCCATACCGTTCTCGAGAAAATCATGAGCGTTCACTCCTCATTGTTCCGATGAAGCTTTGAGGAGTCGGCTCAATCAACCACCCGGGAACCCCCAGCCAAAAAGATTCACATGTCCTAAAAACATCCTTATGCCCTAATTTTTGACTTTTAGCGTCTTATCTTCTATAATTCAAACTTTCCATGAAGCTATGATTGAAAGAACGCCTCATGAAAGGTTTCATCCCGGCTGTTTCAATTCTTTTTTTTACCGCAATAGTTTGTGGCTGTGGCGCCACGAACTATATCAAGGGCGGTATTCACAAGGATCTGGATGAAAACCTTACCATCGTGGGACTGACAGAAAATCCCAAGAAATTTCTCGATAAAGAGATCGTTTTCTCTGTGCGTTTCTACAAGAAAGGCGATTTGCCCAGCCCACTGGGAGATGATTTTGTAAACTTTATTATAGCGGATCGAGTCAGTTACATCACCCTGAACAAGGTTTGGATGAAGTCCGGCAAGGCGAAGATACTGGATGAACTGAAAGAGATGGAGACGATTGTTATGCGTGCAAGAGTTTTCAGGGTGGACAAAGAGAAGGACCCAAACCTGGAAGCGCTCGAAATAGTGAAAGAATGATTTTCAATGAATGCGCATGAGGCTTTTGCCATTCGCAAAAAGATATACCCGCATCAGTCCTTATGCATGATCAGGAGTCTAGTTTGAAAAAGATACTGGTGACCAGCGCCTTGCCGTATGCAAACGGCGACATACATATAGGACATCTTGTCGAATACGTGTTCACCGACATTTACGTTCGTTTTCTCAAAATTACCGGACGGGACGTGATTTATGTGTGCGCTTCCGACGCTCACGGCGCCCCGATTGAAATCAACGCATCTCGAAAAGGCCTCACCCCTCAGCAGTTGGTGAATGAGTTCCACAAAAGACATTATGCGGATTTCAGCAGATTTGAAGTTGGATTTGATGAATTCTACACCACAGATTCCCCTGAAAACCAGAAACACTGTGAAATCATATACGGACGGACCAAAGCAAAAGGCCACATTGCTGAACGAGACATTGAGCAGTTTTATTGTGATTCATGCAAACGTTTTCTTCCTGATCGCTACATCAAGGGTATTTGCCCCAAGTGTGGAGCAACTGACCAGTATGGCGATGTTTGTGAATCCTGCGGAGCCATATACAGGCCCACTGAACTGACGGAAGCCCGATGCTCGTTATGCGGTGCCGCACCAGCCTTAAGGACATCCAAGCATCTATTTTTCAGGTTAGAAGACTTCTCGGAATTTCTCAAGGACTGGACATCGGCGCCCGGGAGGCTGCAGGATGAGGTTCGTGTTTTTGTAAATACATGGATAGACCAGGGGCTTAAAGACTGGGACATCTCACGTGATGGGCCATATTTCGGTTTCAGGATTCCAGGAGAGCAAGACAAGTATTTCTACGTCTGGCTGGACGCTCCTGTCGGTTACATTGCTGCTACCGAGCACTACTGCGCAGACAAGAGCGACAGAAGTGTCGAGGAATATTGGCTCGACCATGATTCCGACGTGGAAATACACCATTTCATTGGTAAGGACATAGCCTACTTTCACACATTGTTCTGGCCTGCCATGCTCAAAAGCGCCGGTTACAGGCTACCCTCCGCAGTCCATGTCCACGGTTTTCTGACCATTGAGTCAAGAAAGATGTCAAAAAGCAGGGGCACATTCATAACCGCACGTCAATTCGCAGACAACATCCACCCATGGTATCTGAGATACTATTACGCCACCAAGCTCAATAACTCTATTGATGACGTTGACCTTAACATAGAGGAATTCGTCAACCGAACTAATGCAGAACTTGTCAACAACATCACTAATCTAATTTCCCGTTCTATCGGTTTTCTGAACAAGAGACTTGATTCCAGGCTAGGCGCACTGCCGGAAGGATCAAACGAATTACAGGCTTCGGCCTTGGAGTTGATGCGTGAGGCTTTTAATGACTATTCAAATTTGAAGATTTCCTCAGCTACCCGCAAGATCCTTTCCATATCGGACATGGCTAACAATCACGTTCAGCAGACTGAACCGTGGAGTTCTGTCAAGACTGATCCGGAAAAGGCTAGAAATGATCTCACCCTCGCCATCAATTGCATCAAACTGATCACAATAGGTCTCAAGCCGGTATTGCCTTCATACTGCGCCAAGGTGGAACAGATGTTGGGATTGAACGAATTACAATGGTCTGATGCCAATTTTGACCTAGTGGGCATTCAGATTGGAAAATTTGACAAATTGATAGACCGTCTCGAGCATGGCGCTTTTCAGGCCCTGGTTTCATCAGGCGCCGAAGGTCAGGCAGACCTTAGGACTGTCTCAAAAAAAGAATTTACTCCTTTCAAGGAAGAAATAACGATTGATGACTTCGCCAAGGTTGATCTTCGTACAGGTAAGGTGTTGTCAGCGAGCACGGTTGAAGGTTCGGACAAGCTCCTGAAACTTGACATCGACCTTGGAATTGAAACCAGAACAATTTTTGCGGGGATTCGCGAGTCTTATAAACCCGAGGAGCTTGTGGGTAAGACATTAATCATTGTGGCAAACCTCAAGCCCAGAAAGATGCGATTTGGTGTTAGTTCCGGCATGGCGCTTGCTGCCATTGGAGTTGACGGCAAAGCCATTGTGCTGGGACCGACCAGTCAGGTTGACCCAGGAGCCATTGTGCGCTGATGTGTCATCATGCTTTCATAACTACTGCGACTGTACTATGAATTCTGTTACAATGCCATTGTTGTCCCCTTTTTATGCGCCTGCAAAAAAGGGATCACGTGTATAAGCGCCAGGAGGAGGAATTTCAAAATGCCTGTCAAGATTCAGTTGCACGAGCACGAGATGCCACGCGAATGGTATAATGTCGTGGCGGACATGCCCAATCCCATGCAGCCGCCACTGCACCCGGGAACATTCCAGCCGATAGCTGCTGAGGACTTGGCCCCAGTGTTTCCAATGAACCTGATCGAGCAGGAAGTCAGCACTGAACGTTGGATCAAGATCCCCGACGAAGTTAGGGAAAAGTTGCTCATCTGGCGTCCCACTCCTCTGTATCGCGCAGTCAGACTTGAAGAGTATCTGAAATGTCCCGTCAAGATTTACTATAAGAACGAGGGCGTTAGCCCGGCAGGGAGCCACAAGCCTAACACGGCAATCCCCCAGGTCTATTACAACAAGATATCTGGCGTTAAGCGCATAGCCACTGAAACTGGAGCCGGCCAGTGGGGATGCGCATTGAGTTTTGCATGCAGTCAGTTCGGCCTTGAAGCCAAAGTGTATATGGTCAGAGTGAGCTACGAGCAGAAACCATACCGCCGGTTGATGATGAACACATGGGGCTCTACATGTATCCCCAGCCCAAGCACGGAGACGGAAGCCGGTCGCTCAATCCTGGCCCAGGATCCAAATTCCCCTGGCAGCCTTGGGATAGCCATCAGTGAAGCGGTCGAAGACGCAGTGACCAGTGAAGCTTTTGGACGACCATTGACCCGCTATTCACTGGGAAGCGTGCTTAACCACGTGTTGCTTCACCAGACCGTCATAGGACTTGAGGCAAAAAAACAGCTCGAACAGGTCGGGGAATATCCAGATGTAATCATAGGATGCGCAGGAGGGGGAAGCAACTTCGCCGGAATAGCCTTCCCCTTCATTCGTGATAAAATGTCCGGAAAGAAGATCGACATACTGGCGGTGGAACCCATGTCCTGCCCCACATTGACCAAGGGTCCCTTTGCGTACGACTTTGGAGACGCAGTGAAGTTGACGCCGATGCTCCCGATGTTCACCTTGGGACACGCTTATGTGCCGGCCCCCATTCACGCAGGTGGACTGCGTTACCACGGAATGGCCCCGTTGGTGAGCCAGTTGGTGCTCGACGGCCTGGCAGAGCCAAGGGCTGTGCCCCAACTGGAAACTTTTGCGGCCGGAGTAACCTGGGCGAGAACAGAAGGATTTATCAGCGCTCCAGAGACCAACCATGCGCTGGCGGCCGTTATCCAGGAGGCACTAAAGGCTAAAGAAGAAGGAAAGGAAAAAACCATCCTGGTAAACTGGAGTGGACATGGAATCATAGACCTCCCGGCCTATGACGCATACTTCCAGGGCAAACTGGTGGATTATGAGATGCTTCAGGATGATATAGACTGTTCTCTGAAGTGCCTCGAAGATTACCCAAAGCCCAGACTCTAAACACAACGGGCGCTGTCTACGGATGGCGCCCCCTTGTTGTGATTGGGACAGATCGCCTAAATGACGAGACAAAGAGACATCAGCTCAATCGAAATAAGATGCCCCAAACTTGGCAGTCCTGTAAAATTTGCTTACTGCGAAAAGGAAAACACGGGCCGGCCTTGCCTGAAATCCATCAGTTGCTGGACCCCATACTTCGATGTGACTTCAGCAGTCTCAGAGAAACTCGGAAGAGAAAATGTGGACGCATACTTCGGCTCAGAACCTAAACCCAAAATAATCACCCTGATAGAACTGATAGAAAAAGCCCGGCAAACGGTTAAAAATTCCAGAAATGATTCCTGATCTGTTTCTTATCAGCGGATTTCTTTTTATTGAGATGGAATTAGAAAATGGCAATAGACGAAGCAGAAAATCTCATTCGAGATAAGATGTCGGCCCGTGGCATGTCTAAACATGCCACGGATCTTTTTTTGTCTCAAGTTTTCGAAGTAGCCTGTGCTCAAGCAAGTAAACCTTATGATTTGAATGAACTCTATGCTCCGGACTCAAGCCTGCTGTTAGAACAGCCCCTCGACGAAGACCAGAAAAAAGAACTCGAAAAAACAGGTATCGGATTGCTCGACTCTGTGGTGATAGTTAAGCTCAACGGTGGTCGTAGCACTACCATGGGAGGCAACGTCCCGAAGGGTATTTTGGTCGCCAAGAACGGGTTAAGCTATCTGGATATAATCTGTCTTCAGATTGAGGCATTGAGAAAGAAGTGGGGGGTAAACGTCCCGTTGGTCCTTATGAACAGCTTCTTCACCGATGCCCTGACACATCAGGTGCTGGAACAGAACGGCTTCTCTGCTATTACATTTGTCCAGAAAGAAGTTCCACGGCTTCTTGAGGACAGCTTTTTCCCCTTGGAAACAGGCGCTGATGATGATTGGGCTCCTCCCGGGCATGGTGATTTGTATGACAGCCTGAACGAAACCGGCTCACTGGATCAACTCATAGCGCAAGGAGTCAAATGGGCCTTTATTTCGAACATTGACAATCTGGCAGCGTCTCTGGAACCGTGGATACTTGGTCTAATGGAATTGAAATCGATAGACTTCCTGCTGGAAGTCATCAACCGCACTGACGAGGATCGTAAGGGAGGCACTCTGGTTGTCAACAATGGTCATCTGGAACTGCTGGAAATCGGTCAGGTCCCCGACAATCAGCTAGATCTGTTCATGGATATTCAGAGATTCAGAGTCTTTAATACAAATAATGTCTGGGTAAATCTGGAGTCCCTTAAGAAACTGGTAGATACTAACTCGGTTCATTTACCCATAATACGGAACAGGAAAAAAATCCGTAGTCACAACATTATTCAGATTGAAACTGCCATGGGGTCGGCCATGGGGTCATTCAGCAAAGCCCGAGGGTTGAGAGTCGATCGTGATCGTTTCTTTCCCACAAAAAAGATTGAAGATCTTTTTGTACTGCAATCTGACGTCTGCATCATCGATGAGGATAAACGAATTAAACGGAATCCCCAGAGACCGGACCATCTCCCTCTGAGACCACAAGTGAGTTTTTCTTCGGATTTCATCGATTCACCTCTCAAGATACCCGAAAAATTTGCGGATTGGTCTTCTATCTCTCTGGTTGAAGCGGAGTCCCTGTATGTTTCCGGACGCGTTTATTTCGAGGACGACATCCGGATTCAGGGCAACGTAGTTATCAAAGGTTTGAGCGATTCACTTTGTGTTGTCCCTCGGGGAGCGTCTCTAAAAGACACGGAAATTATATGCGAATAATGTTGAAAGTCAGCAATTCCTCAAGCTCAACCGACTGAGCCTTTGGTGATCAAATCCGAATTGGAGTCCGTCATTATTGGCGGTCTGTAAGGTGAGGAGATATTAAAAATGCTCCACTGTGTGATAATGGCGGGTGGAAGCGGGACCAGGTTCTGGCCTCAGAGCAGGAAACATCAGCCTAAACAGCTGCTGAACATTGTGGGCGAGAAAACCATGATAAGGTCCACTGTAGAACGAGTCTTGCATCTAGTCCCTTTTGAACGAATTCTTGTGGTTACGGGTAGTTCTCACGAGGAGAAGATTCGTGCTCAATTGCCTGAGGTTTCTGTCAATTCCGTAGTATCCGAGCCCGTAGGGAGGAACACCGCCCCGTGCATTGCGCTGGCAGCCTTCAAATTGCGTAAAATAGACCCCGACGGTGTTATGGCAGCACTTCCCGCTGATCATCTCATTGGGAAAGAGACAGAATTCATACATGCCCTCGAATCTGCTTATCATATTGCCTACAAGACTGAACAGTTGATAACCTTCGGGATTGTTCCGGATCGTCCAGAAACCGGATATGGTTACATTCAGCGAGGAAAACTTGTTGCTCAGGATGATGGATTAAAAGCCTACAAGGTGGTCAGGTTCGTCGAAAAACCGGAGATAAAAACGGCAAAGGCTTATTTGGCAAGAGGGGATTACCTCTGGAACAGCGGTATGTTCGTGTGGAAGATTTCAACTATATTGTCCGCATTTGAACGATTTCTTCCCGGACTATACAAGGCAATGGAAACCATAGAACCTTTGCTCAACACAGATGGGGAAGCTGCCGCAATCAACGAACTCTATGAAGAACTACCCGACATATCCATTGATTATGGCATACTGGAAAGAGCCGATGATGTAATGGTCATTCCAGTAGATGTGGCGTGGAATGATGTGGGAAGCTGGACTTCCCTGCAGGACGTATGGAATACAGACGAAAATGGCAACGCTGTAAAAGGAGAAATCCTTAGTTTGCGGTCATCTGGTTGTGTGGTTTCATCTCCACAAAAACTGACTGCGCTAGTCGGTGTTCAGGACCTGATCGTCGTTGACACTCCCGATGCCATTCTGGTCTGCAGGAAAGACAGCGCTCAAGACATAAAACAACTTCAAATATTGCTAAAGGAGCGGGGATATCATGGTTTGCTGTGATGTCCCATGTGAAAAATTACTCATTGTTTACGCTTAAACAGAATTATACTGAAAAAGAGGTGAATATGACCCCATTAAACCCTGCAGTCAGAAAAAGTTTTAAAGCTTATGATATTCGAGGCAGAATACCGGATGAGCTTAATGAAGATGTAGCTTATAGAATCGGGCGGGCATACGCCGGATTGATCAATGCAAAAAAAGTCTGCGTGGGCCGCGACGTCAGATTGTCCAGCAAAGCCATTTCGGAAGCGGTTACGGCGGGCCTGGTCGCTCAGGGTTGTGATGTCGTGGACATCGGGTTATGCCCTACGGAGGAAGTCTATTTCGCAACATCCCACCTGAAACTGGATGGCGGCATAATGGTGACGGCCAGTCATAATCCGATGGATTACAACGGCATGAAACTGGTCCGCGAGGAATCCAAACCTATCAGCGGGGACACCGGTCTCAAGGATATTGAGAAAATCGTCTTTGAAAATTCGTATCAACCTGAGGCCGAAACAAAGGGTTCCATAGAACAAATAGATGTGAAAGCCGCCTATGTTGATCATCTCATGACCTATATTGATCCCTCAAAAATCCGGAAGCTCAAGGTGGTTGCAAACTGCGGCAATGGTTGCGCCGGGATAATCCTGGAGAAACTGGAAAAGAAACTTCCTCTTGAACTTATAAAGATATTTCCCGAACCGGACGGAACGTTTCCCAATGGAATCCCGAATCCTATTCTCCCTGAAAACAGGGGAGTAACGGAGAAGGCCGTGATTGAGCATAAAGCGGATCTTGGGATCGCATGGGACGGGGACGCGGATCGGTGTTTCTTTTTTGACGAAAAGGGGCAATTTCTTGAAGGATATTATGTAGTCGGTTTTCTGGCTGAGGCTTTCCTCAAGGCCTACCCCGGCTCTCGTATAGTCCATGATCCCAGACTGGTCTGGAACACGGCTGAAATGGTCAAGGACTCAGGAGGGGTTTCTGTAATGTGCAAAGCAGGGCATGCCTTCATCAAGGAGAGAATGCGTCAGGAAGACGCCATTTATGGCGGTGAGATGTCCGCTCACCACTATTTCAGGGATTTCTCCTACTGTGATAGCGGAATGATTCCGTGGCTGGTTCTGGTTCAAAAGGTCAGCATTGCCGGAAAACCATTATCTGAACTGGTCGAATCAAGAATGGCCAAATATCCTGTCAGCGGAGAAATAAACAGAACGGTCTCTGACCCCAATTCCGTCATAAAGAAAATTGAAGAGACTTACAAGGGCCAGGAATTGTTCAGCGATTATGTAGACGGTTTGAGCATGGAATTCAGTGACTGGCGATTTAATCTGCGTCCCTCCAACACCGAGCCCGTAATAAGATTGAATGTGGAAACACGACGTAACCAGACGCTCCTGGAGGACAAAACACAGGAGTTGCTTGGGCTTATAGAAAAATTAAAATGAGACTCAGGTTGGAAATAAAAACGATCACATTGCGAGCGATCAATTGATCTTTTTCCAAGCTGGCTATTAAAAGACTTGAGCGCAAAACTCACTCGAAGCGCGTTTGACAGATAAAGGCCGGGAATATTTTTTCCCGGCCTCCTCAAACGTTTTGCCACTAGGCGGCTGTAAGTTCGTAACTGACCCTACCCTCGCCGAAACTGACCACTTTTACCTTGACCTTCATGCCGGCTTTCAACTGGTCGTCATTTATCGCCTTGTCCAGGCGTCCAAAAACCTTTACACCCTCTGGAAATTCCGCCACTCCCAATGTATAGGGCACATCATTTTCAAATCCGGCTGGAGCATACATTGCCGTGGTAAAGCTTATCAATTCACCTGGTCCAGTAATCTCAAACCAGTCCATCTCATTGCTCAGACAATAACTGCAGTCGCTTCGCGGTGGGAAAAATTTGGCCCCACATGATTTGCATACGGTTCCGCTCAGCTTGTCAGCCTGGAGTAATTCCACAAACTTTTCTGTTTTTGTTGCTGACGTGAAGCTTATTACTCCAAATTGATCAAAACCCATGTCGATGCCTCCGGCTATCAAAACTTTTCAGGTTGTTACCTGGTTAGTGAATTCCGTTTGAAACTGTTGACAATAAAAAAACATCAGGCTTCGGCTATTCAGCGCTGAAGATGCTTACATTACCGTATATGCCGACCCCGCCGATATTATGGACCAAGCCTATCTTGGCATCAGCAACCTGCATGTCTCCAGCCTCTCCCCGAAGTTGCAGTACTATAGTCCTTATCTGCGATCCTCCGGTAGCGCCAATGGGATGTCCTTTGGAGAGCAGACCTCCGTCCACATTTACCGGAATTCTTCCTTCCTTGTAAGTTTCTTTGTTGCGAATAAGTTCTTTCCCTTTTCCGGGTTCAGCGAAGCCAAGGTCTTCGTAAGCCATCATCTCCGCTATAGTGAAACAATCGTGAACCTCGGCGACATCTATGTCCCTAGGGCCTATACCAGCCATTTCGTAGGCTCTTTTACCGGCCAACTGGGCGCATTTCAAACCGGCAAACGTGTCTCTGCCCGCCATGTTTATGGGAGCTGTGGCCATTCCCAGGCCTCTTATCCACACCGGTTTTGCGCATAGTTCCCTGGCCTTTTCTTCTGACGCCAGGATCATGCACGATGAACCATCCGCATTAGCGCAGCAATCGTACATCTTAAGAGGCGTTGCAATGTACTTTGGCTCCATAATTTTTGCCAGATCCAGCGACTTGCGAAAGACGGCCTTTTCATTTATCACGCCGTATGTCGATGACTTTACCCTAATTAAGGCCAGATCTTCTTCTGTGGTTCCGTATTTCTCAAAATGACCCCGGGCATACATGGCGTAATAGGCCGGCATCATGGTTCCGAATGGGGCTTCCCACTGTATGTCGGCGCCACGACCCATTCTCTCCTGGGACTCAGCCGACGATATCTCGGACATCTTCTGAAACCCCAGGACCATCACCACATCGTGCAGGCCTGAAGCCACCAGCGCATAAGCGGTCCTCAGCCCACTCGAACTGGATGAACAAACGCTCTCGACATAAAATGTCGGTTGTGGGTTCAGCCCAAGATATTCCGCCATGAGTCCAGCGGGTGTCCTTTGTTTGTCATATTCAGGGGCGGAGCAAATTACTGATGCGTCTATTTGCTGGGATTTGATTCCCGAGTCCTTCATGGCGTCCCTATAAGCTTCAAAAGCCAGTTCACGAATGGAACCGGGATAGGAACGAACAAAAGAACTCTGCCCCACACCTATAACAGCGACTTTGGCCATTTAATCCTCCTTCTTGACATGGAAAGCCCGGTTTTCAGATATGATTATTTTTATTAACATGTTTATAAAAATTGAGCAATGAATCGATTCATAACTCTTGTAAAAGCTTGATCAATTTGTTCTGCTTTGCTAAACTTTTAACTTATGCGCCGAGGCGTCTTCGGCGCCCTCAATATTTTTCACAATGTGATAGTCCGAATACCGAAGGAGGGGCGTGAGCCTTATGGAAATTAAAAAAATAGGGGTAATCGGGGCTGGCTTAATGGGAGCTGGCATTGCCCAGGTAGCAGCCCAGAATGGTTTTTCCGTGAATCTCATGGATGTGGAAACAAGGTTTCTTGACAAAGGTTTTTCCACCATCGAAAAGAATCTCAAACGCATGGCAGACAAAGGATTTATTAGCGTAGCGGACGCTGAAGCAGTGCGAGGGCGAATCACTGGTTGCCTGACATTGAAGGACTTGGTCAAGGATGTTGACGTTACCATTGAAGCCGTGATCGAAAAAATGGACCTCAAGAAAAAAGTTTACACGGAACTCGACGCTCTTGCGGCGCCTCACGTCGTTTTTGCAACAAACACATCTGGACTTAGCATCACGGAAATGGGCGCTGTCACCAACAGGCCCGAAAAATTCATAGGAATGCACTTTTTCAATCCCGTTCCAATGATGAAGCTGGTTGAGATAATCAGAGGCTACGGGACATCTGAAGAGACGGTGGGTGTCATAAAAGACCTGTCTTCCAAAATGGGCAAGACAGCCATCGAGGTTCTTGAGGCTCCTGGATTTGTAGTCAACAGAATTCTGGTTCCCATGGTTATTGAAGCAATCTTTGTGCTGCAGGAAGGACTGGCGACGGCCAAGGAGATTGACGAAGGCATGAAACTTGGCGCCAATCACCCGATGGGTCCTTTAGCCTTGGCTGACCTTGTCGGATTGGACACGCTGCTCAATGTCCAGCAGCACCTCTATGATGAATTTGGAGATCCCAAATACAGAGTCCCAGGGTTGCTCAAGAAAATGGTTAGAGCCGGAAGGCTCGGCAGAAAATCCGGCAAAGGTTTCTACGATTACCAATAATGATATCAAAGGACGTTTGAACAAAAACAGACACATTACCGTCTAGTTTAGTGGAGGACTTCATGAAAGAAAACAATCGCTTCTCATTGACCGAAGAAGAACAGATGTTACAGGATATGGTCAGGAGACTGGCCAGGGAAAAGGTCGCTCCCGGAGCTGAAGAGAGAGATAAAAAGGGAGAATATCCTCATGATATGCTCGAACTCATGAGAGAGAACGGTCTCATGGGTGTTGACTTTCCAGCCGAATACGATGGTATGGCCGCTGGCATGATAGCCCACTGCATAGTCGTAGAGGAGCTAGCCAAGGCGGACGCTTCCGTAGCCCTCATACCATCTGTCCAGGAATTGGGCAGTCTTCCGATAATCCTCGCCGGCAACCACGAACAGAAAGAAAAATATCTCAAACCCCTTTCCACAGGGGAAACCACGGCTGCCTTCGGACTTACCGAATCCAAGGGGGGATCCGATGTTGCGGCCCTCAAAACAAGGGCAGTCAAAAAAGGTGACAAGTATATCATCAACGGTTCCAAAATGTGGATCACCAACGGTGGGATCGCTGACACTTTCAGCATATACGCGGTGACAGACCCTGATGTTCCCCCATACAAGGGCGGTAGCGTTTTCATCCTCGAAAAAGGGATGCCCGGATTCACCATTGGAAAGAAAGAAAGCAAACTGGGCATCAAATCATCCGATACCAGAGAGTTGATCTTTGAAGATGTGGAAGTGCCGGCAGAAAACCTTCTCGCCGGGGAAGGCGCTGGATTCCACATCATGATGAAAACCCTCGATTTCAGCCGTCCATCAGTCGGCGCTCAGGCTTTGGGAATAGCGGCCGGCGCATTCGAATACGCCACAGCCTACGCCAAAGAGAGGGTTGCTTTTGGAAAGCCTATCATAAAACACCAGGCAATAGCCTTCAAACTTGCTGATATGGCCATGAAAATAACTGCAGCAAGAATGCTTCTCTGGAAGACATGCTCACTGCTGGATACGGTCGAAAAAGACCTTTCCAAGATTCCACCCGAGATAATTAGACACTCCTCCATGTCCAAAGCCTATTGCGCCGACGTGGCCATGTGGACAACCGTTGAGGCGGTTCAAGTCTTGGGAGGATTCGGTTACAGCACGGAGTATCCAGTTGAGCGAATGATGCGTGACGCCAAAATCACCCAAATTTACGAAGGCACCAATGAAATCCAGAGAATAGTCATAGCTGGAACACTCTAAAAGGATTTCATCACAATACTGTTTGGCAAAATCAATTGAGGCGGTCCTAAAAAACCGCCTTTTTCATTTTATATTCGCCCCGAATTTACGACGGGCTTTTTGTCCACTGCAGCTGTATGCTTGAAACCGAATAGCGCCGTCGGTCTAATTATTCGTTGAGGAATCAAGTTACCGCCCCCACATTTAACGGAGCAAGCCCATGACGGAACCACTCACATATTACCCTATTGGGGTCATTCATTCAGAATTCAGGAAGGCTGAAGGGATGCCCATTCAGCCGGCAGGCGGAACGGAATTCGATGGACACATCGAAATATTTGAGCAGTTCTCAGAAGGGTTGAAAGACCTGGATGGTTTTTCTCACGTTTTTCTCATATATCATTTTCACGATTCAAAAGGCTATTCGTTGCTGACAAAGCCTTTTCTTGATGAAACACCCCGCGGGGTATTTTCAACCAGGTCTCCCAAACGCCCCAATCCTGTCGGTTTGTCGGTAGTAAGAATAAAATCCATCTCGACAAATATTATTTATATCAAGGATATAGACATACTTGATGGGACTCCGTTAATCGACATAAAACCATTTGTTTCCGATATCGACAACAGGAATGACTCCATGAGAGGCTGGATGGATGACAAGGCCGTTCAGTTTCGCGTCAAGCGATCAGATGACAGGTTTATGTGAAAAGATCGTATTTCAGGAGAGATAACCTGGCGAATTCCATATTTCGAGGTTCCAGATGCAGATTTCACTTCTTCTATCAATCATCTTACCCCTTGGCTTTGGAGCGTTGTGCGCAGCCATAGCCTCCAGAAAAAACAGAAGTGTTTACGGTTGGTTCTTCGCAGGAGCCTTACTCGGGCCTTTTGGTTTGATCATTGTGTTTTTGCCAAAGGTAAAACCGGCCGTCCTAGTAGTCGATATACAGGGAGATTTTACTATTGCTCGCAAAGGCTCGCTTGCAGTGCCACAATCTGATGAATCTTACCTGGAGAGAATCTCGGCGGCGACGCGCCGGTTTAAAAATGCAGGTTATCTTGTCCTGGCCACCCAGGATTGGCATCCCGCCGATCACATGTCTTTTGCTTCAAATCAACACGGCAAACAGGATTTTGAAACGATCGAACTCGCAGATGGCAGACAGCAGACGCTATGGCCGTCTCATTGCGTTCAGGGGTCGAAAGGCGCAGAAATATTGCTGGATAAATCGCTAATTGATGAAGTCGTCCCAAAAGGAGCAGATCAGAGGTTTGATTCCTACTCAGGTTTCAGAGACGATGGTGGAGCGAAAACAGGCCTCCACCAAATCCTCGAAGCCAACGGAATCAAATCTGTCATCGTTTACGGGATAGCGACCGATTATTGCGTCAAGGCTACAGTCATGGACGCAATAGGACTGGGCTATAAAGTCTACCTGATTGCGGACCTGTGTCTTGGGGTAAATGAGGAGACTTCCAGGGAGGCTTCAAAACAGATGTCGGAAAAAGGCGCCGTCATATTGCCATCCGTGGACATGCAAATTATAAACAGAATTTGAATTCCCCGGAACCTCCACGTCATTTCCGGAAAGATTTGTTAGCGAGGTTTTGTGTCTCAGGTGATGCTTTATCGTGGAGTTCGGCTTTCAGTTCGCGAAAAATGCCACAGACCAGGACAGTAATTTTTTGATTTACTTGCCGTCAACAAGAAACGGATCAAGCGCATCCAAAGCGCCACGTGACTCTTTTTTGGCGCTATTACATTTCTAGGAGGATAATTCATGGCGTCTCAAAGCATTATTCATCTGAGTGACCTACATATTGGTGAATCCCAGAAGGAGACCGTTCACGTCGAAAAGATTGTCCAGACCATCAAGACGTCTCTTCCTGGATTGCCGGTATTGATCACCGGAGACATCACAAATTCCGCAAAAGAACAGGAATTTCAGGAAGCTCAGCATTGGATGAAGATAATGGCCAGGACAAATCCCGTTCTGATGGTTCCCGGGAACCATGACTACTGCTGGTGGGGCAACTTTTTCCAGGAGGATGCATGGGGCTTGTGGCGCAAACATCTTGGGAAACCGCTTGGCCTTGAAAATGACTCGGAAGCGTGGCTTGAAAAAGATAGCTCGCCCTTGGGGGTCGATGGTCTGGGTGTGAGAAAATACAATGGCCTGGTGTTTATAGGAGTCGATTCGGGGGATCCGAATAACAAAGTCCCCTGCGCCAGGGGTTTCATCAGTCCTGAAATGGCTAAAGGGCTCACAAAGATTCTTGTCGAAAATGAGGGAAACACTCGAGTGGTTTTTTTACATCACCATCCCTTCTCTTCGGGACTCTTCACGGAGCTTGATGGTTCAACACGCCTTCTGAAGGCCGTCCGCAACAATTGCGAATTACTGCTGTTCGGACATGAACATTATTATGGAGTCTGGAGGTCACTGAATGGTATTCCCCTCACAGTGGCGTCCCACAAGACCACATCCGGTGTTTTAGGCCCGTGTCTGGGCATAACCCTCATCGATATTGACAAAATTGGACAAAAAAATGTCTCCCTACAGCACAGACTTCATGTAGTCTGACAGGCTCTCAGACCGCCTACTCCCGGGAGGACAAGAGCCTAGTCAAAAAGGGGTTTCTGAAGGACGACTCGAAAAGCCATGTTTTTTACGTATTCCCTCAGTTACAGATGATATCAATGGGTTAGTGGAGCGGGAAACGGGATTTGAACCCGCGACTTCAACCTTGGCAAGGTTGCACTCTACCACTGAGTTATTCCCGCGAAGAAACCTTCTTTTAAACTAGTCCGGCTTTCTTGTCAAGCGTTAAGTTGAAAAAGACTCGATAAAAATTCAGGCGCTCTATTTGAGTTAAATTTAGGGGGTAAAAGCAATCCGGCGCAGCCTTTTGTAAGACTGCGCCGGGACGACACTTGGGAGGGAGGTGTCGGTTCAGGAGTGTTTGGATCTCTCTAATTTATCGGCTACATGTGAAATGGTAGCGTAATTTATTCCGGTTCGGGCATGAATCTTGTCAAGACTTCGAACCAGGATTTTACCCTCAATTCCAATCTCCTCCAAAATCATGGTTTCAAGGTCTGAAACCGCTACACAGTCTTGGGAAACACCCATTTTGAAACCCCACAAAAGAAGATCAGGCGACAATATCCTTGCATGATTCGAGCCACAGCATCACAGTTGAATATATTTAAATATTTCCGTTTATTCAGCATGATACAATAACTATATAATGTAAAGATTGATTAAATTTTTCACATCGGGAGGTTATTTTTATATCTGCTTGAGAAAAAACTTATCAGAGCCATGTTCTTCATTTATACAAATGCAATAGATTTTACGCAAGCCGGGTGACCTGGCTTGTTCTGATCCAGTCCTGAACTGAAGTATGGAGAGACATACATGTCCAGTCTTTTAAAAAACACATGGGAGCTTTTCTATCAGACGGTTCGTTACTGGCTTGAGGACCATGTTTCGCGCATGGCGGCCGCCCTGGCTTTTTACACGATCTTTTCGCTTGCTCCGTCTCTGCTAATCGGCTTAAGCGTAGCGGAGACGATAACAGACAGTTCAGCGGCTCAAAGCGAATTAATTACGCGGTTGTCTATGCTCGTGGGTAAAGCTGAAGCGAATTATGTGTTTGAGCTTCTGCAGAGTTCACGCGGCAATTATATCGGATCGGGCCTGTCCATTTTTGGCGCCGGGGCAGCGGTTGTTGCGGCGATGATGGTTTTTAGCGAATTGCAGGGTTCGATGAACAGCATCTGGCATGTCAAGCCGGACCAGAGGCTGGGTATTTTGCGCTATCTTTACACTAGGGCAATATCCTTCGTGCTTGTTTTCGCCATCGGAGTTTTGCTGCTTGCCTCGATGATGACCAGTTTCATACTGTCCGGCATACAGACATTGCTGGCCGAATTCAACATTGCTCAGCCATGGCCCCTAGGAAAGATGAATTCCTTGGTGTCCTTTGCAGTCATTCCGGTAATGCTGACACTGGCTTACAAGTTGATACCCCTCAGACGGATTCAGTGGAGAGATGTCTGGCCCGGCGTGTTGGCAGTCTCAGTTCTGTTTCTTGCCGGCAAATCA
The DNA here is from genome assembly GCA_964528855.1 of uncultured Desulfomonile sp. Classification (GTDB taxonomy): domain Bacteria; phylum Desulfobacterota; class Desulfomonilia; order Desulfomonilales; family Desulfomonilaceae; genus CAITZA01. Next base: position 29,243 of record CAZGVM010000010.1, read on the forward strand.
TGTCTCACTTATTATCTGGGCATCAGCAAATTGCGCACAATATATGGAGCCGCCGGATCGCTGGTAATCTTTCTGTTGTGGATTTATTACCTGTCCCAGATATTTTTCTTCGGGGCTGAAATGACAAAGGTTTACGCCCACTTTTTTGGATCGAGACGTGACATTCCTTTAGAAAATTGAGACAAAGGTTCTTTATTCACTCACAGAACTCTTTTTTTCGAACACCTGTGGTCTTGATAGTCTCTATAAGCTCCCTCATCACGCTAAACACGTTTTCACGGATGTCTCCCGCCAGTACCACGAACAGAAGGTCATCGCCTACCTCGAAATCGCCCTCCAAGGCCTTAATCTCGACAGCTACCATACCGGGTTGACTTAATGCCCATGATTTTGCGGAGTCGATCGCGCTTGAGTCCACCTGAACGCTCAGTTTTCGCACTGTCTTCTCCTCTACCCTCGAAAAATCCCTGACAATGCCGTTATGACACAGGATCATGCCTGCTTTTGAAATGTTCGGTGAAGATTTAACCTTCTTCAATAGAGTGTCGAGTGAGACTGATGGAATTCCCGTCATAACGCCTCCACATTTTCTTCTTTTCTTCCATAAACGATCATCTTGCTGTTCATCATGATCAGCACATTGTGTTAGACTACGCCAAGGCACGATGGTCAGTCAACTATGGACCGGATTCATCTTTTTTAACTCCACACCTTCAACGTCGTATACGGACAATCATAGTCCGCTAGCTGTTTTCAAGCAGCTACGCTGATTTGAGTAACTCAATGAAAACCGCACCAGATGATTCACCGGACATTGGTCGGGAGCCGGCCTGTCTTCAACTCCCGAGGGACCGGGTTAATGTCTCCGAACTGGAAAAGTTCCAGGCTTTTTATGATCTGGCTGTAGCCATGACGGCCAACAGGAGCCTGGACGAAAACCTGCTTCTTGTGGTCACTACAGCCATGGATTTGCTCAAAGGCGACGCGTCCTACATAGCGCTGCGCGATGATGGGGATCGCAGTGTCTATATGCACACGGCATGCGGAACGCATACTGAGGCGTTTAAAAAAATACGTGTTCCCTATGGATCTGGAATCGGCGGACGCATAGCCAACACGGGCCGGCCTTACATAGTGGAAGATTATTTCAGGGAAACTGAACCGCTTCTCCACGACGTGGTGAGGGCTGAAGGTCTTGTGTCGGGGGTAGCTGTTCCAATCCAGATAGGTGGAGAAAACCTCGGGGTGTTGTACGTCTTCAACAGGACAAGGACGACCTTCACCGAATCTGATGTGAATACATTGTCTTTGCTTGGGAACCTGGCAGCGGTAGAAATCAGGAGAGACCAAACAAGGGCTGAATTAAGGAGCGCTCGTGATGAACTTGAGAACAGGGTCCGAATTCGGACTGATGAATTGCTTGAGACCAACAGGCAATTAAAAGTGGAAACAATTCTTCGGGAATCACTCGAAGAAAAGACCATAGAACTAAAGCAGGCGAACGAGCGTCTTATGCTTGAAATAAGCGAGCGCATAAAGGCCCAGGAGGCTCTCAAAGAGGGAGAGGAGAAGTTCAGGAGACTCTATATAGAATCGGTTCGAGCCCAGGAGCTTTATCGTTCCCTTCTGGATTCCTGCGCCGACGCCATTGTCGTTTACGACATGGAAGGCAGGGTAAAATATGTCAGCGACTCTTTTACCGAGCTTTTCGGCTGGACACTCGATGAGCTGTCAGGACAACAAATACATTATGTCCCTGACTCTGAAAAAGAGCGAACCATGCTCCAGATTGCGCGGGTGCTTGAAAAAGGTATTCCAGGCAGCGGATTCGAAACAAAGCGACTCACCCGGGACGGCAGATTACTTGAAACCAGCCTGAGCGCGTCACGCTATCATGATCATGATGGAAAGCCTGCGGGTCTCCTGGTGATCTTAAGAGACATAACAACCAGAAAACAGGCGGAGCAGATATTAGCGCTGTCTGAGAGACAGTTGAGACTTCTGTCGGCCCAACTGCTGACTGCTCAGGAAAATGAACGAAAACGCGTGGCCAGGGAACTGCACGACGGAATAGGACAACTGCTCACTGCGACAAAGTTCAGGCTGGAAAGTTTACAAAGACGTCCTGAGTTCATTGACACCCACATTCCTGATGACACGATCTCTCCCATAATTAAAATCATACAGGATTCGATTGAAGAAGTCAGAAGAATATCCATGGCGCTCAGACCCTCGATTCTGGACGACCTCGGGATATGCGCAACGATCAACTGGTTCTGCAGAGAATTTTCATCCACGTTCTCCGGCGTCAAAGTCACGCGGGAGGTTGATCCAGCGGAAGACGCCTTTCCGCAATCGTTAAAGACAGTAATATTCAGGGTAATTCAGGAGGCCATGAACAACGTCGCCAAACACAGCAGGGCGGACTCTGTCCACATCAAACTTGCCAATGATAGTGAGTCGGTTTGTCTTTCCATAACCGACAACGGAGCCGGAATCTCCAATCAGGACTGGCCGGGAGTCAGGGGAGGCTTCGGAATGGCCGGAATGCGCGAGCGTGTTGAATCTCTTGGAGGAGTTTTCGTTGTGGAATCAGAGCCTGGAAAGGGAACCTCAGTCAGCGCAAGATGGTCGCTCAAACAATCGCGATGACTTCATCAACGGCCTATAAGACCTTTTTTTGCGGCAAACGCCGTGATGGCGGAGACACTGTGCAGATCGAGCTTTCTCATAAGGTTTGAACGGTGTTTTTCCGCCGTCTTCGAGCTTATTCCCATGAATTCGGCTATTTCCTTGTTCCTGACACCTTCCGCTATCAGCTTTAACGTCTCACGCTCACGGGCAGTCAAGGTTTCATATCCTGTCTTGACATCTTCAACCTTTTTGACATGCAGATAACCCTGAATTATGGTCTCCGATATAGCCGGGCTCAGGTAAGGTTTTCCGCGAAGCACGGTCTTTATTGAACTGAGCAATTCTTTGTAGGAGTCGTTCTTGAGGACATAACCACTGGCTCCGGATCGGAGTGTCACCGCTATATATTCTTCGTCATCATGGACAGTCAAAACCAGTATTTTTGTCGCCGGGCTTGTTTTCCTTATCTCCCTGATGGCTTCTAAGCCGTGAATTCTCGGCATGGACAGATCCATGAGAATAATGTCCGGGCTCAAGCGCTGAACGATGTTTATGGCCTCTTTCCCATTCTCAGCCTCGCCGCAGACAACAAGATCAGGGTCCGAGGCCAACAGCGCTTTCAGGCCCTCCCGGAGAATGGTGTGGTCCTCCGCTATCACGACCTTGAATTTGTTGGACATCTGGCGCCTCTTTTTACTTGACAGGAAAATTTGAAAACACAAAACACCGGAATATGGCAAAAAAGAGCCTACAGGTAGGCGGAACAACTTAAAATACTGTATCTAGGAGTAAAAAGTAAGGATTTTCTCCCATTCCATTTTTGGTTTATCCGTTCACAATCCGGGCAATAGAAATTACGGGGCCCAGAACACATGGCAATCCTGAAGCGAGGCACGATTCCAGAGCGGTTTAGGGCATTCCATGGAACGGCAAACATGCTTGACGTATTAATTGTTGAAGATAATACAACATTCCGCAAATCCCTGAACGAAATGTTAACAGACAGGTTCACAGGGATGCGCGTATGGGAAGCTTCCGACGCGTCGCAAGCCATGGAGATCATAGCGTCTGAAACCCCCGACGTCATTTTCATGGATGTCCGTCTGCCCGGTGAAAACGGCCTGGAATTGACCAGTAAAATAAAAAGAGCCCATGACAATATCACGATAATAATGCTTACCAACTACGATCTGGAAGAGTACCGCGAAGCGGCCGGACTATATGGGGCGGACCACTTCATGCCTAAAGGAACCTCAAGCAGGGAAGACATCATCGAGCTGATGGAAACAATCCAGCGCCGACGTGTAAGCGGTTGTGGTCTAGTTGATAAATCATCCTGATCAAATACCGTGTTTTTGGAATCTAAATACAGGGATCACCCTATTTTGGTTTTTGCCCTCTACCGGCAATCTGTTTTCTGTTCATGGTAGATGCGAGAACCAATCCGCTTCTCAGGACAGCGGCGCAACGGAATTCTTAAGCCCCAAGAGTGGAGAGTGGTTGTGGACATATTCCTTCAGATAGTGGTCAGCGGATTTGCCGCCGGAGGAGTTTACGGACTCATAGCGCTCGGTTTTGTGCTCATTTACAAGGCTACGAGCGTTTTGAACCTGGCGACCGGTGAATTCATGACCATGGGCGCCTTTGTTTGTCTGACCATCCTGACGCAGGCCTCGGCCCCATTCTGGATCGCCTTACCAATGACGCTGGTCTTCGCTGCCTTGCTCGGTGTCATAGTAGAGCGTGTCGTCCTTAGACCGCTAATCGGAGAACCGATAATAGCGGT
>CAZGVM010000011.1:0-31853 GCA_964528855.1 uncultured Desulfomonile sp.
AAGCTCATTTATTTCAAACCCTTAACCTTCTAAAAAATACTTTTGCAAGAGGCTCTTTAGACATTTTAATTGGGTACTGGTTCCAAAGTAGACAGAGAAGTGGATGCGATCCGGATTTTTGCATGAAGTTGAAGTCTCGGGTTAGAGAAGGTCGTTTGATACAAACGGCAAATAGTATGAGGTTTTATGAGTCCATCAACAAGCCTGCGACACTGGCAGTCAACAATCCAGCCAATAATCCGGCTAAAAGAGCTCTCAGACCCAGGGCTGAGACCTCTTCGGCTCTATTTGGGGCCAAGGCGGAAACGCCTCCGATGAGAATTCCGAGACTGCCAAAGTTGGCAAAGGAGCACAAAGCGAATGTCAATATCATTGTGGAGCGTGGTTGCAGCGCCCCCTCCGCAACCATTGACTGCAACTGACTGTATGCGATCCATTCATTGAAGACCGTTTTGATGGCCAGAAGTCGTCCGGCGTTCATGCAGTCACTCCATGGAACTCCGATCAGGAAAGCTACCGGAGCAAAAATGATTGCGCCAATCTGGTCAAAAGATGCGCCGAATATTCCAAGAGCCCAGTTTGAAAGGTGAATGACGGAAACAAAAGCCAGTAGAATTGCCGCCACCGACATCGTCAGCTTCAAACCGTCAAGTGCGCCATTTGACAAAGCCCCGATCAATCCATTGTTGTCAGAGGACAGGTCTGCCATTTTTACAGCGCCACCGGTTTGAGGAACATCGAGTTCAGGTAGAAGCATTTTTGAAACTACTAGAGCCGCTGGGGCGTTCATGAAGCTCGCCGCCAGAATATAGCCCGGATTTGCGCCGAACACTCCCACATAAACGGCCATCACAGAGCCAGCGATAGTCGCCATAAAACAGGTCATTACAGAAAAAAGTTCGGATCTGGTCATTTTTCCCAGGAAGTTCTTGAGTCCGGATACGGCTTCGATTCCCATGAAAACGAACATCGCCGCAGCCAGCGTTTCAGCCCCCGATGTCTTCATGGCGCGCCCCATGAGTTTGGCCAAACCTACCGTAATCATCGGCAGGATTTTCAAGTAATTGAGCAAACCCATCATGGAGCTGACAAAAATTATGATGGACCCCATGTTCAAAATGGTCACATCTTTTTGATCGGCTAGAGAGCCAAGGAGAAATCGTGAACCGGCTCCCGCAAAATAGTTTATACCTTCAAAAAAAGCTCGAGCCTGAGTGAAAAACACTTCCGGATGACTCTTCAGAATTAATGCGCCGAAAATTAACTGAAAACAGATTCCCCACCCCACCATAGTCCAGTTGATTCTTTTGCGGGACGAGGATAAAATAACGCAAAGTAGAATTATGCAGAAGATTCCGGCTAATGAATTTAATCTTGGCGCCATGACTTAAACCTACGGACGTACAACCTTCAAGTCAAGTTTACTAACGGAGGACTGTCATTAAAATGTTTGGATGTAGCATCTCATACCCGACCATGCCATTCCCTTCACGTTGGTCGGACAATTCCATACTTCCGGAAAACTCGACAAATCATCATGTTGGATAAGAAACAGATCAAGGCGTTCGTAAGATCTCTGGGCTCTCCGGAAAGCCTTGTCGTGGCTGGATTTGCAGTCGCCATATTAATAGGCGCTCTTCTGCTCTATGCGCCGTGGTCCGCAGGCGTCGGAAGCATAAGCTTCATCGACGCCCTCTTTACCTCCACTTCGGCGGTATGTGTGACCGGCTTGGCGGTCGTGGACACTAGCAAGGATTTAAGCTTTTTGGGGCAGATAGTATTACTCATCCTTATCCAGACCGGCGGATTGGGGATAATGACCTTCGCAGCTGTAACCTTTCAGATTCTGGGGCTACGATTTTCATTGCAGACGTCAGCAGTCCTTCACGACACATTTTTTCAAAAAGACGTCGGGTCGCAGTTCCAGAGCGCGTTTAAAACCATTTTAACCCTGACCATGGCCATCGAAGGGATAGGAGCGCTTTTCCTGTTCATTTTCTTTGCTCCACGATTGGATAGCGTCTCTGATACTATTTTCCATGCCATTTTTCACTCAGTTTCGGCTTTCTGCAACGCTGGTTTTGCTTTGGCGACAGATAACCTTGTTTTATGGCGAGACAGCGAGGGGATCCTGACCACTATAATGGCGCTGATAATCGCGGGAGGGTTGGGATATTCGGTTCTGTATGAAATATTCTGGAGGTTGAGGTCAAGATCCGGCGAAACCCGGGGGCTGATTCCGATAAGACTCTCCCTCCATTCCAGGGTGGTGTTGTTCGTTTCGGCCTTATTGATCGTTCTTGGAACGGTTCTTGTTTCGATATTTGGATTGACTACCGATGAAAAGACCGTATTCGATTTGGTCTTCAATTCTCTTTTTCAATCCGTAAGCTCTCGCACGGCCGGATTTAACTCAGTCGATCTCGGGAGGGTTCCTCCAGCTTCACTGCTGATATTGATAATACTGATGTTCATCGGAGGCTCACCTGGCTCGTGCGCCGGAGGAGTTAAAACTTCTTCCATTGCTATTTACTGGGCGCGAATGGTTTCCGGTCTCAGAGGCATGAAAGAAGTCCATTTACATGACCGACGTTTGCCTCATGAGCTGGTTGCAAGAACCGACCTGTTGATCACAGTGGCCATTCTCTGGAACATACTCGGTGTGTTGATCCTTTTCACCACTGAGGCCCATCTGAAGGTTGACAGTATAGCTCTGGCTTTTGAACAGGTCAGCGCATTCGGAACGGTAGGACTTTCAACCGGAATCACCCCAAAATTGTCTGTTGCAGGAAAGCTGTGGATCATTCTTACCATGTTTATCGGCAGACTTGGTCCATTAACCCTGGTAATGCTGATGATTCCAAAATCGGCTTCGAACGTGAGTTATCCTAAAGGGACGGTGATGATAGGATGAAACGATATAAAAAGCTTATTTGTGTTATAGGCTTGGGACAATTCGGCAGTGAACTGTCAAGAGAATTGGCGAACCGCTGTGAGGTCCTTGCGATAGACAATAGTGAAGACAGGGTAAATGGCATAGCGGATGCGGTCCAAAGGGCCATGATCGTGGATGCGCGTGATTTTTCGGGGTTGAGTTCTCTGATCAGCTCCGATTTTGATGAAGCTGTGGTTAGTCTCGGCGAGAGCATGGAAGCTAGCATATTATGCACTCTGCACCTTCGCAAGATTGGATTGAAAACGATCAGAGCCAAGGCCATAAGTGAGGATCACGCTACGATCCTCAGAGCCGTGGGCGCCACAGAAACGATATTCCCGGAAAGAGAAACGGCTAAGAGAGTGGCAGCCCAAATAATTAACCCGAACTTGCTGGATTTTATACCATTAGGAGAGGATTTCGAAGTCATGGATGTAGGGGTTCCAGACTCTTTCCACGGAAAGACCCTGATCGACCTGAAGTTGAGGGAGAGATTCGGAGTATTTGTAATAGCAGTCAGGGAACTGGTGCCGCCTAAATTCGTTTTTCTGCCCGGACCCAATTTTGTGATAAAACCGAGTGACGTGCTCGTAATGATCGGAAAAGAACAGGATCTGTCCCAAATCCAGCAGGCCGGAGATTGATCGTCTGAATTAGTCACCCTTCAATCGCCCTACTTTTCTGTGAAACGGGCAGGAGCTTCTGCAAGAGTAATAAATCCAACATTGTATTTTTCGGTCAACCAACTGAAGAAGTTTCTCAACTTTTTCAGGAACCTCTGAACGGAGTCCTCATCTGGATGAAGGGGATTCAGACCTGGCGCCAACTCAGAAGAGTGGAAAAATATGGTCAGAAAACGCCCACCTTTCAACCTGTGAAGCGTCACGGCAAACTTGGCAGCCCCCAGCCTCAGCCAGGCCGGTTGAGCAGGAATAGAAACCAGATTTGACGCCAGTCTAAGCAAGTCATCGTTCCACAATAATCCAGCGGACTTCGCCTTTTCAACAAGAACATCCACTCTGGGAATTATCGGATTGATCGTAATGGAAACCTCCAGAATTTTTGAAAATCCAGTTTTTCGAGGATCGTCCGAATCCGGGTAATATGGATCGCTGTGCGCCACCAGATGATCTGGCCCTCCATATTCGCTACGGAGGGGCTCAATGCTGCTATCGACTTTGATCCCGGTCTCTTCAAGGACTGAAAACATTCTCGGTCCGAGGTTGAATCGTCCCATCCTGAATGACGTCGGACACTCGCCAGAAATTAAGGTCAGAGCTTCCAGCAAATTTTCGGTTTTGGCCCTCAAAACTTCCCTCGGGATCAACTCCGAAGGAACCGGGGTCCTGTGCGCCAGTTCAACCTTGGGATCTGTGTTCCAGTGATGCAGATGCGCCCCTATCTCCCCAGCCCATCGTTTTTTTAACTTCAGGAGAATTTGCCTGCATTCCAGGTTTTGCGCAACCTGATAACTCGTAAGCAAGGTCGGTCTTATGCCAAAGTCCCTGAATAATGGATCAAGCTTCCAGAGATGTCTGACATTACTCACGCAAGCCGTCTCAGAGCTATAGGATCCTTTGAAAAGCCCCTCCTCTTCGACATCTATGGTGAGCGCAACATTCAATCGATGAGTGTTCATTGATTATGACTTTTCGACTCTTTCCACCAGCGTTTCCAAACCGACAGGCTTATCGACCTTTCTCGACAGCCTTGCTTTTTTCAGAAGATAAAAAGTGATAGCCAGAAAAAACACCGCCGCCCCTACATCGAAAAAGGTATAACTGGACAATGTCTTGTAATCCAGGGTTATTACCTTTCGCGCTATTGCTATTATTGCAACTATGACCACTATCTCAACGCGTATCGTTCGATCTTCGTGATATGAGTTGATGGTTTCCAGTAGCTCGACTCCGATCAGAACCAATAGAAATTGCCCGAATATTTCCAGAAATTCATTTACTTCCAGCATGAAGAGAGGTGGGGAAAGTAGATCAATTACAATCAGGTAACCCACCTCAAGCGTTCCAAAAAAAATCACTACCGCCATCATGAACATCAGTGTGATCGCTACATGTTTTTCAAAGCTCTTGATCCATAAATCCACGTTCATCCCAAATCCCTCTGAAGAGCCGTTTGGTGATTTTTTCCAACCGGCATTAAAACTCAAGAATGTTTCAGAAAATTTCCAGGAGATACTCCACCACTCTCATAATTATGTTTGGCCTGAAAAGCGCAACACTTTTATCCCTTTTTAGATCAATCCTGTCAAAGGTTTTGAAAAACTCCGGCCGATAACATTATATAAAGTTTAACATTATATTCTATATATATTATACTGATATCAAATATCTTTGACTGACTAATATCAATATGTTATTATCAAGGTAGCGGATAGGGGTAATGATTTGTTTGTCGGGGTTTTGGCCTCGGCCAAAAAGTGTGTATTGGGCCTTCCGTATGACCAGCGATATGAAAAGGTACATTGAAGTGACGAAAACCATCAGTGAATTAATTGCCTTGGGCATCAAGTTAAGCGCCGTCACTACATTATTGTGCGCTACATGCTTTGCCCAGGAATCAGCGAACGGGGCCATATCCACAGTGAGAATATCACCAGACCTCAGACAGATAGTTGTTCGCGCCGATGGCGTCCTGGGGAGGCATACCGCGTTTGCTTTTGACAAGCCGTACAGGCTGGTCGTAGATTTTGAATCCACTTCATTGGGTAAGATACCCTCAAAGATAAAGCTGGAAAAACCACCGATCAGTGAAATTCGTCTTGGCAAACTGGAAAATCGCGCCAGACTTGTAATTGATTTCGGCGACAATCCTGTTCCATCATACGCGATAGAACGACAGGAAAACATGGCAGTGATAGCCTTGGGAGAATCAGGGCCGCCAAAGTCTGATAGCCACGCGGATAACGTTCAGGAATCCGATCGAAAAGAATACAAGCGATCTGCAATCTCCGCAAAACCGGTTCCTCTGAAAAAAGAACACAATCAGGCCTCCGAACAAGTCCCAGCGCCGGCGCCGCTAAAAAATAACACATCGCAACCCGTGTCGAAAAAAAAGCAGGATAGCTCTCAGGCTGAATACGCTTTGAAGAAAGCTGTGCTATCTAATGATTTACTACTCATCGAATTTCATGATCTTCGAAATGCTGCCCAGACTTACAGCCTGGCTATTGAAATCGATCTAAAGGACAAGACCCTTAAAAAGGCATCCCTGAGCAATCCAGATGGAGGGATTAAACGATTCGAGATAGCTGAGTTTGAACAGCCAAACGATTTTCAGGCCCAAACAACGTTCGCTCCCCCTACAACAACTCAAGGGCCTCGTAAACTCGGCCCTTCGAATACCGTTTTTGAATCCAGGCCCATGGAAAAACCAAAGAATGTTTTCAACAGCATGCCATCTGTAACATCAATTCAGCCTCCTGAAGCAAGCGTAACTCAGAATCCCCTGAAAATGGAGGAGTTTAAATTACAGGTCAAGAAAGACCACTAGCCATAACAAATCGCCAATCATCCTAGAGTGTTGAGACCTCAAAAAACGGATTTGAATAAGGTGTCGCCCAAAATGTACGATCTTGAAACAGCGCCGTTCCATATTTGAGACTAGCCAATTCTTCGTAATCCCCAATCAAGGCCTGATTGCTTGCCTGCAAAAAGGCTGTGAGTCATTTGTATCGTTTTGTTTCAGAATTGTTCTTCGCAAATATCCTGCCTGTTGTACTGCCTGTTGTACTTGACGAAAACAAATTTAACTTTATGATGTTAGCCTATCAAGCCAAAGATTCATGTTGAATCAAAATGTTTCATACGGAAAGGAGCATAGAAGGATGCCACATTCGGTTCCAGTATCCAGACTCATGACAAATCCTTCCGCATGGCCTCAATTAAGAGGGGACGCGGAAGTAAGAGACGCCATCAAGCTGCTCAGGATTCTCTCAGAGGATGAAAAACTTGAACAGGGACACTCCACTCCTCTTGTGTTTGATAACAACTATAACCTCATAGGACTCGTTCGATTGACCGATCTTCTTGAAAATATAAGACATCTCTGCGGGCAGAAAGATGGAGCCTGCGACCTTGGGGCCGCTATCAAACCCATCAAGGAAATAGTCAAAAAATTTCCGGGTTTCGTCTCCTCAGAAGATAACATTCTAAAAGCTCTGGACATTATGTTGGACCACTCGGTCACTTTGGTGCCGGTGCTGGATAACGGAAAACTAGTAGGGATGTTAAAGCTCGCCGACATATTCAATTCAATTTCGTCGCTTCTGTTCGATGAGGAGAATCTCATGGAGCGAAGTCGAATAATGAAATTTCTTCACATCAGTTAATTTTTAGAATGTCATTTCATCGTTTTGATAGGTTTTCTGCGGCAAAATTTACAAAACTGAACATCCGGAAGCCAATTGCTGTTCATCACCATGATACAGCAATTGGCTTTAACCTTAACTGAGAGGTTGATAATGAAACGTCTGGCAATTACGCTTCTAATAGTCGTCTGTGGTCTGGTTTGGTCGTCTCAATACGTATGGAGCGAGGATCCATTGTCCAATAATGCCCTTCTGATCATTCAGGGGAAAATTGAAGACACCAGCGGGAATGCATTGGGAGAGACTGAAGTTTTTCTGTTCCTTGACGGCAAGCAGTTCAAAATTGAGGAATCGACTGCCCTTGGCGGCGTAAAAACAAAGAAACACGAAACTGGAAAAAATGGTTTATTCTCTATTCAAGCGCATGGGCCGCCTGACACCTTGATGAAGGGAACATGGGCCATTCAAGCCTCAAAGACAAGTTTCCAAACTTCCGAATTGAAGCCACTGAAAAACATTTTAGACGAGGGGACTGACAAATCAGGCCGGAGACTTTTCTCAGGGCATGTTGATCTGGAACTCAAGAGAGTCCACGGACCTGCGTTCTGGATGTCTCTGGCAGTCCTCGTAGGTGTTTACGTTCTTATATCCCTGGAATTGGTGCATCGCACACTGGCCGCCCTCATTGGGGCCGCGTTCATTCTGACAATCACTCATACTGTTGGTCATTTCAATCATGAATACCAGATGCTGACATTCGAGCAATCGCTTGGAGTGGTCGATTGGAACGTTATTTTCCTGCTCATGGGTATGATGATAATTGTCGGTGTCCTAAAGGAGTCCGGAGTCTTTCAATGGCTTGCCTACAAGTCGTTCCAACTTTCCAAAGGGAGAGTGTTTCTATTGGCGGCCTCGTTGTGCGTGGTAACGGCCATTTTGAGCGCGTTCCTGGACAATGTGACTACTATGCTTCTGTTGACTCCGGTGACCATAGAAATAGCCCTGGTATTAGGTATTTCGCCTTTCGCCCTGCTCATACCGGAAATCATGGCTTCCAATTTCGGTGGAACTGCGACCCTGATTGGAGATCCTCCCAATATCATGATAGGCTCATACGCCGGCTTAAGTTTCAATGACTTTCTGATGAACCTCACCCCTGTGGTCATAATTACAATGGTAGCCCAGATATTTTTCACAAAATGGTATTACGGGCGAGAATATTCTGCGGCCAAGGTCGCCGATGTTGAACAAACCATCATATTCTTAAAAGAAAAATACAGGATAACCAACCCGAAATTACTCTACATCGGGGGATTGGTCCTTATCGGAGTTATAGCGCTGTTCATATTGCACGGCTTTTTCCACATGGAGGTAAGTGTTGCGGCCCTTTTAGGAGCGGCGCTGATCGTTTTGCTGAACAAGTCGGACATTGTGCATACATTGGAACATGACGTGGAATGGCCCTCACTGGTCTTTTTTATAATGCTCTTCATAATCGTAGGGGCAGCCGATGAAACAGGTATACTGCAGTTTGTGGCAAACTGGCTTAAAGATGTTTCATCCGGGAATCTGGTCCTTGCCATCCTCTTGATACTATGGACATCTGCCATTCTGTCGGCCATAGTTGATAACATTCCATTCACAGCCACCATGTTGCCTGTTGTGGCTCTTCTCAGCAAATCGATCCCTGGGGCGGAAACGGGAATATTGTGGTGGGCCCTGGCATTGGGAGCATGCTTCGGAGGAAATGGAACGATAATAGGCGCTTCTGCAAATGTCATAACCACCGGTATAGCGGAAAAGGCAGGTTACAAAATAACTTTTGTGGACTTCCTGAAACATGGAACTCCAATAACTCTGATCAGTCTCATAATTGCTTCAGCCTTCCTTTTGTTTGTCATGAAATGATCTCAACACGCGTCGCCGCTGTTTGGAGACGCCTGTTTGTCCGTCTTAATCGGGGGTGTGTTCATTGAGATCCTGTTGGGAGTTCTCCAATGATCCACCCCTGACAACAAATCTGAATCTTTCTGCTTTATTTTATAAAACCTTATTTTAAAAAAACTTTTTTTCAACTAAATTATGTTTCAAAATTCAGATGGGGGATTTGAATGAAATACCGCCCTGTAAGTTTTGAACCATTTTTTGGTTGGGTGAACCGATCCCGTGTTCTTTATGCGCCGGGTATAAGAAAAGAGCTGGCCTTCGAACTTTCCCAGTTGGGCGCCGGGAATGTTGTGATTTTCACCGACGAGGGGCTCCTGAAGGCAGGCATTGCAGACAAGATCATTGAACAGATATCAGGCTCCGACTTACGGCTGGCAGGCGTTTTTGACAACATAAGCCAGGATGCCAGAATCGGAAACATCAACGACGGCGCCGAATTCTACAGAAGCTGCGGGGCTGATTCCATGGTTGTCGTAGGTGGCGGAAGCGTCATGGATACGGCCAAGGCAACCAATATCCTGATCGGCTCGGGCGCTGATGATTTCATGCCGTTGGCGGAACAGGCGGGTCTTTGGGATGACGCAAAGCCACTCCCGCCACACATTGCTTTCCCTACCACAGCCGGCACGGGATGCGAAATCACCAACGCTCTGGTGGTTCTCGACGTTGACGCAAAGGCCAAACTATCTGTCACCCACCCGTTCTGTAATTCTGACGTGGCAATGCTCGATCCCGAACTGACCCTAAGCCTTCCTCCAAAAATTACGGCTTTCACCGGCATAGACGCCTTGACTCACGCCATAGAGGGAATAACTTCGATTGGCGCGGAGCCTATTTCTGACGCTCTGGGATTGCACGCCATCAGACTCGTTTCTGCATTTTTGCCGATAGCCGTCAAACAACCCGAAAATATAGAGGCCCGCGGCAACATGCTCATAGCGGCGACGATGGCCGCCATGTGTTTTTGCAACACCATGACCGGAGCTACTCATGCCACCGCCCACGCTTTGGGCGCCATTTACGGCATACCTCACGGAATGGCCAACGCGATCATGTTACCATTGGTGATGGAATTTAACCTCGAAGAAAATCCTCAGCGATATGTTATGATAGCTGACGCTTTCGGGATGGATGTTGCAAGCGATGACTCAACTGCCATCGCACGCAAAGCTGTTCAGGCGGTAAAGGAACTCAAGACATCTATAGGGCTCAATGAGACATTGAAGGATTTCGGGGTGAAACCTGATCCTGATTTTCTGGCTCCTTTGGTGGACCTTGCCGCAGGTGACGGTCAAATATCCTATAATCCGCGATACGTTGAAGAATCGGATTTATATGAATTATTCAAGAAGGCAATGTAACGCCACGGAGGTTTAAATGGAATACTGGAATGATCAGCATGAACCGATAACCGCTTTTCTCACTCTTTTTGAAAAGGCCAAGGCGGATCCTGAACTTTCAGAGGGGCTCAAGAAGGTCAACCAGCTTATCTGGTTTGATTACACTGAGGACGGGCCGGAGTGTTCTTTTCATGTTGACTGTCGTAACGGCCAGATCAGCTCGAGTAAGGGAAAGCCGGCCGAGCAGCCGGATTTGACCATGAGTCTGTCGGCGGATGACGCCCACAGGTCATGGTCCAACAAACTAAACCCTGTCATGGCCATCACAAGAAAAAAAATAAGGGTGAAAGGTTCGGCTACCGGCCTTCTGAAACTTGCGCCTAAACTCAAAAAAGTGGCCGTGATTTACGAACAGGCTCTGAATGACCTGAACTTTTCCGACAAGATACTCAAATAGATCTCCCGGGAGGATGTCCCCACATGTTTGGCAACACCGGCAAAATAATTTGGGCTGATCTCAATACCGAGACTCTGGAGGTCAGACGTATTCCCGACAGCTATTATGCTGACTACATAGGGGGAGCCGGACTTGCCGCCAGAATTTTCTGGGAATATGGCGACTTTAAAGCCAAACCGCTTGATCCGGATTCCCTGTTGATTTTCATGAATGGTCCCTTTGCCGGAATTAAACTGTCGGGATGTTCGCGCGGAGCGGTCGCCGGTCAGTCACCGTTGACAAACCATTGGGGAGATTCGTCGTGTGGAGGACATTTCGCTCCTGAGCTTCGCTACGCGGGATTTGACGGGATTGTCCTCCAAGGAAAGGCCAGAGTTCCTTCGGTCATCCTGATTGAGGATGAATCATTAAGAATAACGCCTGCGCCTGAATTGTGGGGCATTGGAGTTTTTAAAACAACTTCGATGATCAGGGGAAGATACGGTAAAAACGTCAAGTCCCTGGTTATTGGACAAGCTGGCGAGAACCTTGTCAACTTCGCCTGTATAATTAACGAGGGGCACCACGCCTATGGCAGAGCCGGTTACGGCGCCGTCATGGGATCCAAGAATATCAAAGCCATAATCGCCAGGTCATCTGAACAAAGGTATTGCCCTGCGGATCCAGAGGCGCTGGACCAACTTAAACGCGAACTCGATGTTCGCATCAGGGAATCTGTCACGTCTCAGGTATTCCATGAGAATGGAACGGCTGCGAATCTGGAAGGAGCCGTGCATGCTGGTGACGTGCCGATAAAAAATTTTACTTCCAGTTTTTGGGAGGAAATGGCCGAGGCCTTGACCGGATCCACCTTGACTGAAACCTACCTCACAAACAAGGCGGCATGCGCTTTTTGCAGGATTGCCTGTAAAAGGGTGGTAAAAATTGACGAAGGGCCTTTTGCAATACCAAAAGGTCCCGGTCCCGAATATGAGACCATTGCAGCTTTCGGCGCCATGCTGGGATCAAAAGACCTCGCCGCAGTTTGCGCCGCCGGCAGACTTTGCAATGACCTCGGAATGGACACCATCACCGCCGGATCTACCATCTCCTGGGCCATGGAGGCCTTCGAGAAGTCCGATATTACCACCTCAGACACCGATGGAATCGTCTTGAAATGGGGGGATCTCGACACGGTAGTGAATAAAATACTGCCTCAGATGGCGCTTAAAAAAACAAGGTTGGGCGAACTGCTGAGTCTCGGGAGCTTCCATGCCTCTTCCAGGATAGGTAAAAGCTCCACGCAATGGCTTTCAACGGCAAAAGGTCTGGAAGCGCCAATGCATGATCCCAGGGGTGGTGGACATGGATTGGCGTTGACCTATTCCATCAGCCATAGAGGGGCGTGCCACACGGCCAACCCCATGCTCTTCATGGAGATGGGCGCATGTTACTACCCTGAAATAGGTTTTGAGTATGAACTTGAGCCCATGACATCGGAAAACAAGGCTGAATCGGCCCTCTTGGCAGTTCAGATCGGCGCCATCGAAAACAGCGCATGCTATTGTCAGTTCGCTGATAGGGAAATAACAATCCCTGAATGGACGGAACTATTTAATTCAGCAGCCGGTTATGGCTGGTCTGTTAAGGATATGATGACGGCCGGACTCAGGGTGTTTTATCTTCAGCGACTTTTAAACTACAGGTTTGGACTGAGAGCCTCAGACGACTCATTGGCTTCTCGCCTGCTTGAACCTGCGAAAGACGGAGCCCCGGAGGGTGTTGAGATCGATTTCCAGTACATGAAGAAACGGTTTTATGAACTGGCCAGGCTCGATGAGACTCTAGGGATACCTGACCGCGAAACATTGGAGTCTTTGGGCATGAGCGACATCGCAAAAATTATTTGGCCCTGAACTAAAGTGAAAGTAATAGTCAAGCCTATCGGAATTGTCAGGAAATATTTCACGGAAATATCACTGGAATTGTCACACGATCAGAATGCGTCAGACCTTACGGAACTTCTTGAAATACCGGGTGAAATCAGACCGGTTGTATTTGTGAATAACAAGCGGGCGGGCTCAAACCAGAATCTATCTGATCAGGATGAAGTTAAAATAGTTTCTCTCATCAAAAAAAAAAGAAAACCCTGGTCGGCTCCATTTCAGCGATTTTTTTCCAACCATCGCATCAGCGCCAGCAAGGTCCATATCTGCCTATTGTTGTCCCTTTTGCCGGTCATGTGATCATCAAGAAGTCCAAGGCAGTACGGCGCGTTGAGGATACCTGTTTCCTTAATCCTTGAAGGGGAAAAGTATTCTGTGATGAGTGGCCTGAGTTCTTCCCTGATCCAGTAAGGGAGAGGCGGCGTGAATCCCTTTTTTTTGCCTTTTCTTATTTGAGCCGGCAACAGTTTGCGAACAGCTCTCCTGAGAAGTCTTTTTGTCTGTAAAAGTCTCGTTTTGATTTCGGGAGGCATCATTGCGACCTTTTCGACGAGTTCATGATCCAGGAGAGGAACCCGGGCCTCAAGTGAATTGTACATTGTCATACGATCAACCTTGACCAGATTGTCATCTAAAAGGAAGGTCTTTGCGTCCACATAAAGCAACTGGTTTAGCGGATGCGCTCCTTTGACCATCTCAAAGCGTCTGGCAAAAACATCGTAACTATCGTTAAAGCCGGTTTTCAGGAAATCCTGTGTCAAAAGCTCCTTTTTTTCTTCTTCGTTAAAAATGACTTTCCACCAGTAATGGCCACGGTCAAACGGCAAATCGGCCCCGGCCACAAACCTTTTTGCCTTATAATCAAAACTTATACGTTCCATGGACGCCGGCAGCGCAAAAATGATGGGATTTATTACCCCTGTCTTGAACCATGAAGGCAGTAGCTTGAAGATACGGCTAATCTTGTAGGCCACGTGAGTGGGGTAACCTGCGAATATTTCATCGCCTCCATCGCCGGTTAAAGTCACCTTGACGCGAGAAACGGCCAGTTTTGAAACAAGATGAGTCGGGATTGCAGAATAATCCGCAAAAGGCTCGTCGAAATGATCCAGCAATTCTGGAATAGAATCGATCATGTTTGGAGAAACAATCTCTTCAGTATGGTCGCATCCAAGGGTTTGGGCCACCAATCTTGCATCCGCAGACTCGTCATAGGACTTTCTATCAAATCCTATGGTGAATGTTTTGAGCCGTGCGTTGAGATTCTTCACCATAATGGCGGCTATGGTAGTTGAATCCAGCCCTCCACTCAGGAAAGCCCCTATCGGAACATCCGACACCATCTGACGAGACACGGATTCCTCAATTAGGTTGATCACTTCCGATTCGTAATCATTTTTAGGATCGTATGCGACATCCTGGGTCGGAACAGGAACATCCCAGTAATTTATGAGCTTTATTCCTTCCAAAGAACAAACGACCAGACTTGCCGGTGGAGCTTTCCTGATGTTTCTGTAGGCAGTGGAGGGAGTTGGAACATACATTAGTGAGAGGTAATCGTAAATAGCCTGGTGATCGGGAGATCGATCAATTGGCGTTCTAAGTAAAGCCTTTATTTCACTGGCGAAATAAAAGGTGTTGTCCGGGGTTGTTCCATAGAATAGTGGCTTGATACCCATTCTGTCCCGAGCAAGAACCAACTTGCGCTTTCGGGAATCCCAAATGGCGAATGCGAACATGCCGTTCAGAAAATCTACGCAATTTTCGCCGTATTCCTCATACAAGTGAACGATGACTTCAGTGTCCGAGGCGGTCCTTAACTGATGTCCTCTCGAGATAAGTTCCTTACGTAAATCCCTGAAATTGTATATTTCCCCGTTGAACACAATCCATAATGTCTTGTCTTCATTACAGATGGGCTGAGACCCGCCACTGAGGTCGATAATACTCAGACGCCTCATAGCCAGTCCGATTTGCCCGTCTACGTAATAACCTTCATCATCAGGGCCACGTCGGACGAGCGCTGAATTCATTTCCCGCAATAAACCTTCAGACACTCCTCGTGACGGATCAAAACCAAATATTCCACATATTCCACACATGGTTTAATTTGGCGAACGTTTGGGGAAATAATGAAAACAGTATGGCGCATTTTTCATGAAAGTGGCATTCCTAAAGTATTGGACTGCTTATCAAAATTAGTTTCCCAAGCAGATCATGTTCAATCAGGCTCTCGTAAACGCAAGGAGGCGAACTGGTCTAATATCAATCCAAAAAATATTATGTTCATGCCGACGGCCAGAAAAAGCACGGCCCCACTGCTAAACTGCCCGAACATTAAAAGGTTTCGCACCGTGATGACAATACCCATCAGGACCATGATGAGGCCGGTAGGAAAAAATATCTTGTTGGGATTGGCCAGGGTTATAATCCTCAGGATAAACATCAAAAACTTGAATCCGTCGCTGAAAGGTTTAAGTTTGCTTTCGGTATCAGCCTTACGTTTCTGAACATCTATCGGCATGAAATCAACATTGTATCCTGACATTATGAAACTCAGAGTACTGGTTGAGGGAAATGAGTAACCGTTTGGATAAATGTGTATGAACTTGACGGCAGTCCCATGTCTGAAAACCCTGAAACCTGACGTTAGATCGGAAATTTCACGTTCGGCCAAAAAGGAAGCCAGCCCTTTTAGAATAACATTACCAAGGTTTCTAAGGTATGAGCCTGATTCTCTGTTGAAAGTCCTGGAGCCTACTACCAGGTCGTATTCATCGAGCCTGTTCAGCAGTTTGGGCAGATCCGCAGGATCATGCTGTCCATCCGCGTCTATTACTGCGACCAGTCCCCCCTTGATGTCTCGAAGAGCCGTCTTCAGACATGCGCCGTTGCCCTTGTTCAAAGGATGCGAAATGACTACCGCCCCCGCTCTCTCTGCCTCCCTGGCAGTGGCGTCCGTGGAGCCATCATCGATCACAAGAACCGTTGCATGCGGAACAGACAAGTTAATGCCATGAACTACTGATCCAATGGTCTTTTCCTCATTGAAAGCAGGAACAACCACCGTAACAGTCTCATCCAGCACAAATGATTTTAGCGCATCCAATCGGATCATCCTTAATTTTCAATTAAACGGTTTCCTCATAAAAAATAACTCGAATCAGCTGTGAACTTTTGTTTCATATCCAAAACCCCGTTGGACAATTCTACGTCAGTAGCAAGGAACAACTTTTACCGCGAGATTTTAATAGCACTATATGTAACAAGAGTCAAAAAGATCGGGATGGAGCGGCATGAGGGAATTTGGTGGCGGTGCAGGGACTTGAACCCCGGACACTGCGGATATGAGCCGCATGCTCTGACCTACTGAGCTACACCGCCAGAACATCCAATAGAATAACACTCTGATTCTGAAACTGTCAAGACAATTAAGATCATGATATGGTTGACGATTAAATGCCTGAAAATAAAGTGTTATAGTAACAGCATGCGCACCTTGTTCATTTGTTCAAGTATATCCAGATAGATAGCTTCCGCCCCATCCAGACTGTCGGAGCCTGCGTTTTTTTCTATTCTTTCGGCCATGGATGCAATTTCATTCAGTTGAAGATTCAAGGCCGCGCCCTTTATGGAATGAGCACGTTTTTTGACGGCCAGGACATCTCCATTGTCTATCGCTGATTTAAGCCCGGGAAGATCCTCATTTTCCGTATATTCCAGAAAGACTCCCAAGAACTCTAAAATGTCTTCCCTGTCGATTCCAAGCTCTTCCGACATTTCATCTATGGTAGGCATTTGTAAACCTCTTTTTGATGCGTGACCGGCATTTGCCGGACAGCAAACTTTGTTTTCCTTTTAATGGCGGCACGCTGATTCATGCGGCACTCAAAAATACCAGATCGGGAAACGGGATTAGCGATTGTAACGTAATTGGCAACATCATCCTATCAGCTTGTTGAGGAATCCCGGTAAAACATTTCGCCTCTTGTTCATTACCACTCCCAGCAGCTTTTCTTTTTCACAGGATATGGTGTTTATTGCGGTCACAAGCTTACGCTGATTCAGTCTTTCAGCGCTGACCACAAAAACTATATGATCAAGTTTTTCGGCTAAGATGTTAGGGATCGGCGAAGACAGAACCGGAGCGCTATCAAAAAAAATAAAATCGTAGCTGCTTTTCAAGAAAGTCATAAAAGTTTCAAAACTTGAATCGAACTCTTCAGATCTCTCGAAGTTTTCTGGGTTTATAATTTGGATGAAATAAAGATTTCTGTTTGTAAGTGTATAACCCCTGAAACCTATGTTTTTGAAATTACCCTCTTCCTCCATTGATAATTCAGGATAATGCTCTGACAAAAAATCGGCCAAATACAAACTTTCAATTTGAGTATCGATTATGGCGACTTTTTTGTTGGAATGCCTGGCTGCGAACATCCCCAGACCAGTCGTGATAGTTGAGCATCCTTCACCGTGAGACGCCGAGCATAGCATTATGGATTGGGGCAGATCTTTGTCCGAAACATTTTTTCTGATATTGGACCAAAGAGCATTCATCTCTTTCTGGAATTCTTTGGAGGCGTTGATTATTTCGAAATCTCCGCTACCGGTCACAAATTCCGATTTCTTGGTGCTCCAAAAGGACAACCCGATTCTCCTGCCCAGCCCATTTTTGGCGCAAGCCTAGAAAATTTTGATGCGAACTTCAAGTTATTTTCTTAAGGATGTCCCATTTATGTCATTGACTGGGTCCGCGCGATTGCGGAATCAATACCTGACTGAAGAGGTTAGGTGGTGAATAATGATTTCAGGTGGACAGTTCATCCTTAGCGGAAGCCCTGAACTGCCTGCGCCTGCTGAAGTGTACCCCGGTATCCCCTTGTATGACCAAGCTCCCCTGCAGTACGTTCGGGGGCAGTTCGCATTCATCCAGATTGGCCTGCCTCCGGGGAGGCACAACTGGCCAGCATGTGTGTGACCGCAAAGAATAAGATCGGCTCCATGCTGGTAGGCCTGTTCAAGTGTTTCCGGCGAGTGCATCATTAGAATTTTGATTGCTTTCCTGGGAACATCAGAAAACGCCTTCTCATAATCATGAACCCCGTAGAAATGGGCGTCGTCCAAACCGACGATCCATATCTCGTCCCCGTCCTTTTTTATCACCGAGGATTCGTTTAGCAACATTCGTATTTTGTGGCGCTCCAGCTTTGGAACAAACTCCAGAAAATCATGGTTCCCTAAAATTCCAAAGTTTCCGAACGGCGCTTTCAAATCCCGTGAAAGCTTTTCTATTTCATCAAAGGTCGGGTAATAGTCACTGTGAGTATGATATCTGTAATCACCCGTGATGAGACAAACGTCAAATTTCTGGCTTGATACCAGACGTCCGAGATGGGCGCCGAAACCCTTCTGGACATCAAGGTGCAAGTCTGACAAATGCAGTATTTTAAAATCCTCGAAAGCAGGCGGAAGTCCGGGAAGGATCACAGAGTTATGCACTATCCGGTGAGCGGTGATGTTTGAGAAACCGCGATTCCAAAGACCTACCACTTTTAGCATCTTCCCAAAAATCTGTAATGCAAAATCAAGATTCTCAAAGTGGAATGATCCAAGACCAGGCCCCAAAACGGAAGCAGCATGTTCCACCTGGATGGTGAGCCTTTTCGAAACATAATCGGATCCGCATCTTGTTATTATATTGTCTAAAGCTGAGCTTTCCATGGAATTGGGCCATCCTTGTCCCGATGGTGACAATGATGAACTGGCTCGCATAGACAAACGGCCAGTCACTAATTCAGAAAATGATTCTTTAGAGCACGAATACCCGTAATTTATATCAATAATACTTCAAAAAGAAAAAGTTGGCATTCAATTTTATGACTGCCGATAAAATCTGAAACATCTCCAAAACAGTTCACAACAGGTCCATGCGATTGGTCATCAACCGGAAGTAGTCATCAACGCAATTCAGTTCAAGCTCGACTTTTTCAGAGCTTAATAGAGCGGCAAAAGAATCTTCATGTTCAGGCGCAAAACCGTGCATGCCGGGCAATGCATTCAGTCCCATGTCGCTAGGGGCAATCTGATAGCCGGGATCCATCAATAAAATGGTTTCGCCATACATGTCATCGGCAAAATTGATGTTGTATCTTTTCAGTTCATCTTCACTCAGGATGTGAGAATGGGGAACTGTCCCAAGAGTCTCAAGGATACCCTGCTTCGCAGCATTATTGAAGAACCAAAGCCTGACCATGGTTGAATCATAAACGGCGGCGTAGTCCTTGCCAAATTTGTAACCGAGTTTCTCCACCGGTTTTTTGACATCGACAACCTCTGTCAACGTAGTCATTCCATGATCTGAAAACACTGAGAAATTAATGTCCTGGTAATTTTTCTCCAGTTCCTGAAACAGTCTGCGGATGTTGTTTTCATACCATTGCATCTTGGTGTTTATTTCGTCTCCATCTTTTGTTACGCGATGCAATAGCCCATCCATGGCGGCTGTGTACAGGAAGGCAAAATTGATTTCGCCCTTTTTCACGTCCTGAATCAGCGCTTCGATATTTTGTATCTCCTGCAGTCTCCAGTTCGAGATGTGATAAGGAATTTTCTTGTCTTGTAACACGTCGGCAATATTTTTTACCGGGCTGAGTCCCCCCGGAACGAAAATGTCCGTTTTTTCAATGTAGTCAAAGTACGCTATGCGATTGAAAGGCATCGCGTACATCTCGAAATAGCCGGTAAATCCATAATACCTGGCTACCAGCTTGGACAAAATGTGTCTCACACGCCATCTGTCAGCTATTGACGAGGGGAGCAGTCCCAGCCCAAGATAGGGAAAAATCTTGAACGGAGATCTCTCCGGAGCGTAATAATAAAAACTAAGGTGCTTGTGAACAGTAGGTTTTTCGCCCGACAGTATGGTGGGTATGGCCGTTGACGAATAGCCGAACTGCATTCCCACGCGATAACGATTGGGAAGCAAATCCCTGAGAAAATCCCTGTCCTTGATGATCTCCCAGCCCATGGCGTCTATAAACATGAACACCGCTATCTTTTTCATTGTCCTACCCTCCTTCATACAGGCTGAAACTTAATCATACATCAGTTTTCATGCAATGTGTTCAAGGACCTGAAAAAACGGTTCCAATCCCGCGCCTGGCCAACAGAGACCCATCCGCCACATAAAAAGCCGTTAATCCTTTAAGATAGTCTATTCTGGCCTGAGCGGCCGACAACTGGCTAGTTATGGTGTCTCTTTCCGCCTGGGTGACGCGAAAGGCGCTTCCCGTCCCCAGTCTGTATTTTTCAATCTCCGCATCGCGTTTTTCCAGTTGATATTTTACGGTGTTGCGGGATAGCCTTATCTGCTCTTTCGCCCTCTGGATCTCGACGTACGCCAGCAGAACTTCCTGCTGCGCCAATTGGATAAGATTGTCGATGGCGTCACGGCTTTTTGCAAGGTCCATAACCGATTTGGAATACTCAGCAGTGGCCCTCCTGTTCAACGGAGGGAATTCGAACTGTATTCGCGCAAGATAATCCAGGCCGCCATCACCTGTTCCGTAATCATACAATGACATATCAAAATTTTTTGCATAGCCAGTTCTGCCAAACTGCAGGAACGCGTCCAACTTCGGCAGCAAACCGTTTTTAGTCTTCACTATCTCCAGCGTCCCTTTCTGTTCTTCCAGTCTGGCCTGATTGAGATCCGGCCTCATCCGCATGGCCACCTGGATGTGGGAAGCGATATCCTCAACCGAATCCGATGGAATGTTGGGCCGAGTCAACAGGGCCAGCTTCCTGTTCCAGATATCGAAGCTCGGTGGACTGACCATCCTGAGCAATCGTAATCGCGTCTTCTCCTGAAGACTTTTTGCGTCCTGCAAAGTCTGACGCGTTGATGATTCTTCGGCCTGAAAAAAGTAAATTTCCGAGGCTGCTTTTTCTCCTGCGGATATTCTCTGCCTTGTCTCCCTCAACATTCGGCTCGCAAGAGCTAAGGCTCTCTCGAATACATCCACGCGCATCAACGCCAAAAAATATTCCCAGTACGCGTTCTCTATCTCGGCCGCCAGAGCTTGAGCCAGGCCCGTAAGTTCATACATCGAGATCTGAGTGTCCACACGGGCCTTTCTCAGATTCACCAGATTAGTTTCAATTCCGGCTCCTTTGAGGAGCGCCTGGTTGACGCTCATCGAAGTAACTGTTTTCCAGGCTTTGTCAGCCAGAGTCGGACCAGTTTCCGTTGTCCCGCCCGAAGTCGGCTGCAAGGGCGACAATCGACTAGAATACTCGGTTCCAAGAAGAACATCAATCGTGGTTCCGGTAGGCAGGAATTCTGTCACAGAAGTATTCGCCTTGAAATTGCGACTCACACTTATCTGGTCCACCTTCTCCCTCTGCGTTTCCAGATTCGCCTTGGCCACCGGGTCAAAAGCAGCCCTCTCTATCGACTCAGAAAGGCTCGTCGTCGGTGGCTTGAACTTCTGAACCTCGAAAGCCTTGTTGTTGGAAAGACCGGTAAATATGGCTTCCGAGAGACTAACCTCAAGCTTTCCACCCGGAGAAGGGCCAATGCCTGGCGGAACAAATGGCGCTGGGGTTACAGTGGTAACGGTTTGGTACTGAGTCCTGTTTTTGAAGTGGGAAATATAATCCAGCAAGGGTTTGCCAAAGGATGAAGAACAGGCGGACAAGACTGAGAGAGCCAGGGAAGAGATAAAGACAGCAGGCAGGCTTTTTGACAGACTCAAACCCAAATTACACTCCATACGCCGGTCCAGTGTTAGGAATCACGCTCCTTCAGACGGTCGCCTATCGTCAGTCGCTTCATCCGCCTGAATTCATGAGCCAGGACCATGGCTGTACGGCCAAAAAACTACGTATATGAATAAAGACACTAAAGAATCTTTCTAACCGTTCTGGTTATCGAATCCTCTTCGCCACACAAAAATATCAACGGTAAAATAGTTTTTATTTCAAAGACTTATATGACTTATGCATGTCAGTTGACCATCGGCGTTCCCCAAGCGGCATTCAAAACTACTCCGAAAAGCCGCACAGCCATTCATGGCACATGTTTCCGGCATAACAACTGACATTTTAATCCAGTAAAACAATAATGTTAATGATAACAGCCAATTTGATCTATAAGGCTTTGGCTAATACCAAAAATAGGTTTTTACTACATTATATTGATTTGCTTCTTATTATATTACAAATTACCTGAAAGGGTCAAGCCGTTTATCCGGTTTTAAGGAGAGTAAATTGAGATTTAAATTATGTTCTTTCCGATTTTTATGTTTATTATGTACAAAATAGTTTATTTATCGGGCTGAAAAATCTACCCAACGAAAACTTTATTCAAAAAGCTGAAATGTTCTGAGAGATTCTGGCGAGTTCAAATCAAGCACTTGGAATGAATGAGGTTTAAAATCAGTCACCAGGCAGGCGCAATATCCTGACATCGCAGGAATGTCATAAAAATACCATCGCTCATCAAGGGTCCCGACAAGACTGCAGGTTTGAACATCAGGATTGTCCCCGGAACCCATTGAGTGGACAATCGGCGTTTCAAAACTTTTCAGGTCCAGATATAATCCTTGTCCGATCGCTTTGAGATAGGCCTCTTTTCTGACCCAGATCCTGAAAAAAATTTCTGTGCGACCTTTTCCATTGGCCTGAGCAACCATGGACGCTTCACTGGGAGTGAAAAATCTTTGCGCTATTTCCGTAACCGGGAAATCGTGTTTCACACATTCCACATCTACCCCGATTGAGCCATTGCGAGAAAAGGCGATGAACAACCAGTCTTCGGAATGAGAAACGTTGAACTGCAATGTCCTTTCATCCTCAGGGGTCTCGACATAGGGTTTGCCAAACGCTGACACGCCATATCTAATTTTTGACGGCGGCATTTGCATATATTTGCTCAGTAGCAATCTAAGCGTCGCCGTTCTTATGATGAAACGAGTTCTCAGAGTTGGCCTGGCTAGTTTCGTGCCACGCTCAGCCTGTTCAATTGTCATGAATTTTTTAAGTGGCATGACAGATGACTCCAGTCCTGGCATGAACACACGCCATAAATGAGTGTCCAGCCCAACAAGTTTGAAGTCAAAGAGGTCTCTCATCCGTTGCGATTACCTGTAAAAAGTGTGCAGATTGAGGAACTTGTTCTGCATAGACCAGTCCAATCAACAGCCAACATTTGAGTCATCGTTTTTAATATCAGAGTTTTGGCTTGATGGCCTGCAAATTCTTTGACAAAATTTTGCTGATGGGACAACATATCCTTGGTTGACTAAGGGGACTAAACCTGTACGTGCTCTAGATTAACCTGGGAAATGGGTTACGGTTTCCCAAGCCAACATGTCCATACAACAGCATCTAAAGGACGGACTCTATTCAATCTCGCTTTTTTTGCATAGACATTTCATAAACCGGGTTCTTTTAAATTTAACCACAATTCTTGACGCAGATGGTCAATTTAGCTGCTCAAACCCCAACTTGCCATCAATACGGGATCGGTAAACCGATATGTCATTCAACACCCGCGAACTGAAGCTCAACTGCCCCATGTCTTACTCTCAGACAACTCTCTGGTTCCTGGACCAGTTGGAGCCAAATACTTCGGCTTATAACTGTTTCAAGGGTTTCAGGCTTTTGGGGCGCCTTGACATGAAGGCTCTTTACCGAAGCATCACGGAGATTCACGCTCTTCACTCGAGCCTGCGCTCCAGCTTTCACAAAAGTGAACCGGACCCGATCCAGATCATTAGGGATTTCGCCTGCCTCTCCATAGAGCGAATCAACATAGCCAATATGTCTGAGGCCATACGGGAGTTTGAGTCTGTGACTCTATGCTCCGCAGAGGCGCACAAGGCTTTTGATTTGAGCCACGGCCCCCTGTTCAGGTGGCTCTTGTTAAGACTTGGCCCGGACGAACATATTCTTGTGATGATAGGGCATCAAATCATTGTTGATGATTTTTCCATGGGGATAATTTTCAGGGAAATGATGAGCGTCTATGCCGGCATCGTCGCGGGAAACTACTTCAAACTGAATGCCGAGCCATTTGAGTGTGGCAAACAGGCTTTGCATGAGACAGAATGGTTAGCTTCAGAGTCAGGGCAGTCTCAGATATTTTATTGGCGGCAAAAGTTCAGGAGTATTCCTGAGGCGCTTGATTTACCGACCGATTTCCCGCGTCCCGCCTTTAAAAGCTCTGATGGCTCGACCACATCCCTGATTCTGGCGGGGGCCGTTTACCAAAACATCAAGAATCTCACAACCAGTAATAAAGTGACTTTGTTTATGGCGCTAATGGCGGCCTTTAAGGCGCTAATGTCGCGCTACAGCAATCGGCTTGACATCTGTGTCGGAACCATAGTTCCCAACCGGAACAATCCCGAACTACAAAACTGTGTGGGCCGTCTTCAAAATATTCTGGCTATTCGCACAGAACTGAGTGAAGACCTGAGATTTAATGAACTTTTAAATCTGGTTCGAGACAATATCCTGGGCGCTCTGGCCAATCAGGACATCCCTTTTGGGAAATTGCTGGATGAAATAAAGCCCGAAAGAAGTCTTTCGAGAACTCCCATCTTTCAGGTGATGATGGTTCTTCAGGAAGCCCCGACGGGGGGAATCATTTCGAAAGTTCTGAGTTTTGAACCATATGAAATCAAATCCCTAAGATCCAGTTATGACCTTACCATGTGGTGTTATGAATCCCGGGACAACCTTAACATCACAATGGAATACAGCACCGATCTGTTCAGGGATAATACTGCCTCGATAATTCTCCGACACTACAAGACTTTTCTGGAGTTAGCCTGCGCCGCCCCCCACACCAAGATCTCGGACATTGATTTTATAGACCCTGATGAAAAGCAGATCATACTCGGGGACTTCAGCGGTCTCAACGAGAAGTTCCATACTCCGGCGCCGGGAGTCGTAGAGATGTTTGAGCGTACAGCCAGGGCTTTTCCGCAGGCTGTAGCGCTTCATGACCTCCACGGTCACTCCGGCATGGCTTTGGAAATGACATACGGTGAACTCTACCGAAAAACAAACAGGCTGGCCAGAGCGCTTCAACATAGTGGCATTGGGCCAGAGACCAAAGTCGCCCTTTTCCTAGAGCCGTTCCGGTTTCTGATCGTGGCAATACTCGGAACACTGAAGTCCGGGGGAGCCTATGTCCCTCTGGATACAAAGTACCCGGAAAAACGCATAGAGTACATTCTCAATGATTCGGGGGCGCACTTGATCATCGCTGACCAGGCCAATCTTGAGCGTCTCGGGAAGATAGTCGGCGAAGCCAGCCTCCAACATCGTCCGGAAATTATATGTATAGACAGGGATTGGGATTCCATCCGGGCTTTTTCAGGTAACGAAATTGCCAACAAGCCTGATCCATTATCATCAGCCTACCTCATTTATACCTCCGGGTCCACGGGAACGCCTAAGGGTGTAATAATTGAGCACTCCGCATTGGCTGACTTTACCAGATCAGGCATAGGACTTTATGGAATTGCTCCGAATGACAGAGTCCTTCAGTTCGCATCTCCCAGTTTTGATGCCAGCGTGGAAGAAATATTCTGTTCCCTTTGCAGTGGCGCCACTTTAGTCCTGAGATCGGAGGCCAGCCTAAAGGCCATGGCCGATTTTGCTTCAGAATGCTCGGACGCTGAGGTTACCGTCCTGGATCTTCCAACTGCCTTTTGGCAACAAATGGCGGTTTCCCTGGAAGAAGGGTCTATTGTTCTGCCGCAAACCCTTAGAATGATTATAATAGGAGGAGAACAGCCTTCTACCGAGCGCGTCATGGCATGGCTCAAGACGGCTCCTCCAGGTATCCGTCTCATAAACACCTATGGCCCCACCGAGACTACCGTGGTGGCAACCTCCCTCGATTTAAACAGTTGGAATCCTGAAGACCACACTTTTCGCCAAATACCTATTGGCAGGCCCCTTGATCATGTCAGCGCCTACATTCTGGACAAAAATCTAAAACCGGTTCCTATTGGAGTTCCGGGTGAATTGTGTCTTGGCGGAGCCTCGCTGGCTAGAGGTTATTTGAATCTGCCTCAAAAGACTTCGGATCGTTTCATTCCCAATCCATTCAGCGAAAATACTCGTGACAGACTTTACAGGACAGGTGACCGTGTCAGGTTTCTGGAAGACGGACAAATCGAATTTTGTGGCCGGGTGGATCGTCAGGTTAAAGTTCGAGGCTTCCGAGTTGAACTTGATGAAATTGACAATGCGTTGCGAAGTACGCCAGAGATATCGGAAGCTTTCAGCATAGGTTTTAAAAAGGATGCCAGCCCGGTTCAGATAGTCTCTTTCGTGGTGTCTCCACCAGGCTCGACCATAGAAGTGTCAGAAATAAGAGAAGATCTCAGGAATAAGCTCCCTGATTTCATGATTCCCTCGTCAATCGTCATTCTGGAAAAATTCCCGCTTACCTCTGGGGGTAAAATCGACGCAAACGTCTTACGCCAAACCGAATTTTCGGGAAATACTCACGAACAGTCTTTCCTTGCCCCCAGAAACCCAATTGAGGAGGTCTTGGTAAACATCTGGCAGGATGTTTTCAAGGCTGGGCGCATCGGAGTGAAAGATGACTTTTTCCAGCTAGGGGGACACTCACTTTTGAGTCTCCAGATAATAGACAGGGTTAATAGAGCCGGACTTCAGCTCACCCCCGCAGAATTCATCCAGAATCCAACGATTGAAGGTCAGGCCAGGCTTATCACCACGTCAAAGCCTTCATCCGGCGATGGCCCCTGGCAATGTCTGGTTCAGTTGCAAGCGCACGGATCACTTCCTCCTCTTTATTTGATCCACTCAAACCCCGGAGATGTCCTGGGATATGTAAACCTGGTGAACAAACTCGGCCAAGATCAACCTTGTTACGGTTTTGAATCCTTAAGCCTGAGGGATCCCTCCAGGGCTCATAAAACCGTGGAAGAAATGGCGGCTTTTTACATCAAGGAAATGATGGCTTTTCAGCCTACCCCTCCCTACTACCTTGCAGGTTGGTGTTACGGCGGGATCGTGGCGACTGAAATGGCTTGCCAGCTTCAGGAAATGGGGAAGAAAGTCGGATTGCTCGCACTCATAGAAACTCCATTCCCCAGAATGTCCAGCGCCAGGGCTCTCTATTATTACAAAAAACTTGTTGGACTGGCCAAACTTGGCCCTAAAGAGTGGCTATCATACTTTCGCAACAAGATCAGATATGTGAAAAGCGTCAAATCGGGTCGCATCGACGGCCTCTTCTCACTCGAGCTGAATGGCGGAGTTTTATCCAACAGACCCAGCGCATACAGACTCAACTCCCAGGCAATGAAGGATTATACCTTGAAAGGATCGCTTGACTACCCATTAAGGTTGTTCATAGGCAATATCCTGGAAGAAGGCTTCATTCCAGACATTGAAGATCTTTGGACTACCCTTAGCAAGGATGTAAAAAGGTTCATCATTGAGGGCAACCATTTGACAATTCTCAAAGAGCCGGGAGCCGGGATTCTGGCAAAAAAACTCAGGGAATGCCTCGCTGAAGTGGAAAAACATAATTAGCCTATTAAAATGAATCATTGTACAATATTTTTATCGATCTTGATCTTTTTTACCATGAATGTTTGCGCAAATGGTGGCACAAAATGTTCAGAAGGTCACTGGATATTTCCGTCAGAACTTATCGCCGAATGCCTGAAATACATAACACTGGAACCATCCGCTGGAGTGGATGAATCCCAGGCCCTCAAGCTGACTCCCGACCCCTGGCACAATCCGACATTAAAACTGCATTGTGGAAAAAAGTCACGTCTTGACATGACTCCATTCACGGAGCTTGAGTTTTACTTCCGGTCCCCAGCCCTCGACCCCGGAAATCCGTCAATACAGCTAAAAACCTGGAATCAGAGTTCGAATGTCATATATATCAAGGATCATATCTCAGGTGGAGTAATAGACGGCGCCTATCGACGGGTGACAATTCCTTTGTCCCTTCTTAAAACCAGGGAATGGGACCTGGGAAATGTTGAAAGCATTCAATGGAGTGCAGACCCGGAGAGCAGGACCTGTTTTGTGGATAGGATAAAGCTTCACCAGACAACAGCGCCATTTCTGATCACTCAAGGAGAATGGGCTCCTTTCGCAGAGAGCAATAACTCGTTGAGACTTACCTTTAGCGCTCCCTACATGGAAAATACCGCCGGGGATCCTCGAAATTACACAATCTATAGCGATTCGGATCCTTATTACAAAGTCCCGAAACATCCCACCGAGGTTGGCTTGCATTTCAGGGTGTTTGGATTTACCACCAGCAAGGCTCCATTGACTAGATATTCTGCTTTCATTTCATTGCCACAACCACTCAGGAACGGTTTTTCATACACGGTGGGCGTCAGTGGGATAAAGGACAAATTCTGCAATCAGATTCGTTCGACGGATGTGAGCTTTTATTATGACGATAAGACAATCGTTAATCCAAACATTAAGGTCAATCAGGAAGGTTATCTTCCGGATAGTCTCAAAATTGGCTATGTGGGAGGCTATCTTGGAGATCTTGGAGGATGCGCGTGGGCGGTTGGTCGCAACGGCGCCACATTCCAATGGCGAAATAATACCGGTTGGAAAAGAATTGAGGCTCCCTCCAACAAGAACTTACGGGCCGCTGCAGGAACCAGGGAAGATGACGTCTTTTGTGTTGGGGATAGCGGTGAAATTCTTCACTGGAATGGGGCCACACTTAGCGTGATCGAATCACCAACTACAACTGACTTGCTTTCTGTCTCCTTCGGGCCTCAAGGCATCGGCTGGGCGGTGGGGAAAAATGGCGTAATTTTGAGGTACTCAAATGGCACATGGCGCTCCGCAGGGAGTGGTGTCAACGTTGATCTGAACGGTGTGTGGGTGGGAAGAAATGACACCGCATGGGCCGTAGGAAACAGTGGTTTAATATTAAGGTGGGATGAAAATAGCTGGAAAAGGGAGGAGTCCGGAACGTCTTTCAATCTGAATGCGATTGGCGGTGCAGACCTCGACCACCTCTGGGCAGTAGGAGAGAATGGAACAGTTGTGGTTCGAACTAATGGTAAGTGGAAGCTCTTTTCTTCTACCCCTTTGGCAAAAGAAGCTCTTAGATGCGTAAGTGTTGATCCTGCCGGCGGAGTCTGGACGGGTGGGGACAACGGGGTTTTGTGGCAGAAAGCGGGTACGCAAGCAAATGAGTTCAGGGCCTTGGACATCGGTTCAAAGAAAACCATATTCGGACTGACACGGCAAAATTCCCGCCGTATGTGGGCGGTAGGCTCTGATGGATTGTTGATCTCCTGTTCCGGAAACTCTCCAGGATGGAAACTTGACGAAAACATGGGCTCCGACGATTTGTATGGATTGTTCTCCATTCCTTTTGGAGCTTTAAGATTGCCCGATCCTGCTCCGGAAGTGACTTTTCATGAAGTTGACTCGGGAAAAACAGTCCTCAAGGTTCCTCTTGAACTTGAAGCCTTCAATTGGCATTTATCCGGGGAGGATGTATATAGCTTCGATTTTTCCTCACTGGAATCCAATGGCATGTATCAGGCCTATATCCCTGGTATAGGTGTCTCCAACCCCATTCGAATCTCGGAAGAGGCCTTGAACAAGGCGGCTTACGCCACCGCTCACGCTTTTTACTATCAGCGGTGTGGCACGTCGCTCGTTGAGCCCTTCGCTGAGCCGGATTTCGTCCGTCCCCTGGATCATGAGCTTAATAAGGATGGCCGAAAAATAGACGCAGCCTATCACGAATCTCTTCCAAAAACCCAGCTCCACTCCGGAGAGAAGCCCGGAGAAATGGTAAATGCTCAAGGCGGTTGGCACGACGCCGGAGATTATGGAAAATACATGCCAACTGCCGCTGCGGCTCTGTGGTATCTTTTCACCGGATATGACATTCATCCCGAAAAATTTCAGGACGGCTCATGGAACATACCGGAGAGCGGCAATGGTGTGCCTGATTTGTTAGATGAAGCCAGGTGGGAGCTTGACTGGATTGTTCGCGTTCAAACCGAAGACGGAGCCGTACATCACAAGCAAACCTCTGAAAAATGGTTTCACGGCGCTCCTCAGGAAGAGAGTTCACCACGACACCTGTTCGAAAAGACTACGCATGACACGGCCTTGGCCGCTGCTGTTCTTGCGAGCGGGGCCAGACTCTGGAAGAAATATGATCCGACTCTGGCGGAAATTTATCTGAACAGGGCAGAAAAGGCCTGGGCTTTTTTGGAGAGACATCCAGACGCCGTTCCTGACGGAGGTTTTCGCAACCCTCCCCAAAACACCACTGGAGAATATCGTGATAAAGAGGACCTAGACAACAGGCTGTGGGCGGCGGCTGAGCTTTACCGAACTACAGGAATGCAAAGATACAGGGATTTTTTTGAGTCATGGTGGCAAAAAAATAAAAGTCACACGTGGGGCTGGAGCACATGGCAGGACTTTTACAGGTGCGCTTACTGGGCATACTGGAATTCCGACTGGCCGAAAAGTGACCCGCTGATAAAAAAGGAAATTCGCCTGGGATTATTGGAGAGAGCAAATAAAGTAATAGAACTAACCAAGTCAAACCCATACCGCAACGGCGCCAGGCTGGACGTGCCCGAATGGATCGGTTGGGGCGCCTTTACACAAAGCTCTGAATATTCTTTTCTCCTGCTCCAGGCATGGCATGTCTCCAAAGAAAAAAAATACCGGGACATGGCTCTTTTGAACCTGGATACCCAACTCGGGGCCAACCCGCTTTCAATGTGTTTCATTACCGGCCTCGGTTATCACTCGCCCAAAGATCCGTTGCATCTTCCCTCAATGTATGATGGTGTTGAAAGGGCAATACCGGGATTTCCGGTTTTCGGGCCCACCGCCCACTTACCAAACAACCAGCCTTTTTACATAGCGGCCCAACAGGATGCGACCAGCTATCCACCAAGCAGGGAAACAGTTGATCCATTCCCGATATTGCGCCGATATATTGACGCCAATCAATTGGTGCCCATGTCCGAGTTTACCATAGTGGAAATGGCCGCATGCGCTGCGACAATCAATATTCTTGCTCAACAACCTGATAATGTCAGGAATCGAGATCGCTAAAGGTTTTTTGCAAAAAATAAGAATTGGACTTACCTATATGAAGTGATAAGATAGAATCAGGTAATCAAAAACACTGTCCCTGGTTCTGCCCCCCCCCCCCGGACAAGGAGGCGCACATGCATTACGGTAGGTCTACAAGAGGGTGAAATGGAATTAAAGCTGGAGCAAATCGACGACATAACATTCGCCCAGGTCTGTGAAGAATCCATTAGAGCAGACAATGCGCCTGAATTTAAAGCATGTCTTTTGAGTCTCCTGAAGCCTGACGCAAAAATAGTCCTTGATATGGGAAGCTTGAAGTTCATGGATAGCTCGGGAATCGGTTCTTTGTTATCGTTCGTCAAGAAATCGCAAAACACCCAGGATTCCTTAAAGTTATGCAATGTCACCAAGCAGGTTCAGAATCTTTTCGATCTGGTTAGGGTAAACAGATTTCTTCACGTTTTTGAGAGTTGCGAGGAAGCTGTAAAATCCTTTCACAAGTGAAGATATTTTACTCTGAAATCATTTTTGGGGCTTAATAGAGGCGCCTTCTCGGGATCAGTATTTTGCTTTGATATGGTCACTTCATTAGAAATTAAGGTGAGAATATCATGAAGCCTTTTGTAGTCATGCGATCCCACAACGACATGCCTGTGATTTCAGAAACCCTCCTGAAACTCAGCGAACAGTCCCAACCATTCGAACTGTTGTGCCTTGACAATGAGTCTACGGACGGAACTATCGACGAACTAAGAAAATACTCATCCCGAATAGTAAATATCCCCAAAGGGACTTA
>CAZGVM010000012.1:0-7418 GCA_964528855.1 uncultured Desulfomonile sp.
CGGGATCAAAATTACCCTCGTTTCGCTTTGAAACGAGGGTTTTTATTTTTCAGGGAACAGGCCCCCCTCTCTACGCTGTTGTTCGGCGTAAATACGGCTTTACGTTATCTTCTTACCTATTCGTATTCGTGCGGAAGGAATTATCCGGCTATTTCCACTTAATTAAGTTGTTGCTGATTGTTTTCGGAGGAATTATGAACACTCGCACAATCGGGCCAGGTGATGATGTTGAGGCGTGGTGCACGCGTTGTCAAATGGATCTCAATCATAGAATTATCGCCGTAGTCGGCGGAACACCCAAGAGGGTTATTTGCCTGACGTGTAATAGTCACCACAACTATCATCCTCCTAAATCCGGTCCGGCCGAGATCAGGAAGACCCGGGTCGTCACCACGCCGAGGGCCCTAAAGGCGGCTCTGAAGTCTCAGGAAACCCCAAGTCGCTCCTCCGGAGAATGGAGAACCTTCATGAAGGATTATGATGAGTCCTCGCCGGTAAAGCCGTATAGCGTGTTCTCGGATTTTTCCATCTCAGAGTTCGTTGAACACCCCGTTTTTGGTCTGGGTAAGGTCATTGATATTTCCGGAGCGCAAAAAATTACGGTCGCCTTCAAGGAAGGTCGAAAAACTCTCATTTGCAACAAGCCGAGGGCTTCGCAGGAATGAGGCTTCGCCCCTTTGTGGCCCACCCGGTTTGGCGCTTTTTGGTTTGCTAACCGTCTCTCTGCCGATTTTTCTGACTTTATTTTTGCTTCCGTTTCCTCCTCTTCCCGTAATCAGCAGCGTCACCCACCTACCCTTCCATATTGGATGGCGTGGCACTTTATGCCCCCATTCGGTTTTAGATTGATTTTCAGACTCATTGTCGCTACAATAGAGATGATTGAGGAAATTATGATGAAAAAGAACCTGTTAATTACTTTCGCTCTGTTCGCTCTAATTTTTTCGATATTTCTGGGTTCTGCCCCGGCGCAGGATTTTCCGTCTCAAGCCAGTCAGGCGCAGCAGTCCCAGGTCGCGCGCCAATCCGAACCTAATCAGCCATTTTACGGATACGTTCCTCCCCCCCCTATCAGACACACGTGGCCCGGCGGCTATAAAGTTATCTTCCATGAACTTCTCAACACCCTCTCAGAGCACATGCTGGGTCAGTACTAGCGCTTCCCTTTCCTTGGTCTTGTCGATCCGGAATCCTTTCACGACCTCCGGCATCTTGTCAGGTAGGCGCTTTTTTCGCGTCAGATTGTAATTTGACAGGAGGCCGAAATGTCTCTGCATATAATATCAGCAGGAAATTCTACCGGGTGTTCTCCTTCTTCAGAACCAAACGCGTCCTCGTCCTGCGCATCTTGCGCTCCTAAGCTGGCCTTGAGCTATGAGGAAGAAGCAATTCTCGGACGTATGCGGTTGGTAAAGAATGAGGCCAGGCCGATTGCAGGCCGAGTGAAGGAGCTTGAATCACAAATATCATTAGAAGCCGGTTATCGTCGCGACATTTTAAAGAACGAACATACACTTCTCAGTCAGCAGTTGTACGAATTAAGAAGGGACTTCAACGAATGGTCCGGGCGTCTGGAGGATGCGACAGAGAGAAAGCTGATTCTCCTGGGCCACCGTGAGCCATCACAAAGTTTAAGCACGTTAAATTAATTGTAGTTCTCAGCGCCTTATGACGTTTACACAATATGGACCGCGCCACCAGGGTGTGGTCCTAATACATATCCTATCAAGGATGAGACGAATATGGAATTATGGTTTAATCTTTCCAACACGGCTTGAGCTTTATCTGCGGAACACCCGATGATCAATCCGCCGGATGTCTGAGGGTCAAACATGAGGTCACTTGTTTCCAGTTGGACTCCTTTTCCCACCTTGACCCATGAACTGAAGAACTTTCGGTTGTTGTGAGCCCCGGCAGGGACTAGCCCCATCCTGGCGTATTCATGGGCGCCTTCCACAATGCCCACTGAGCCGGACTCCACCACTACCTCGCAACAGGCGGCTCTCGCCATTTCGGCAAGGTGACCTGCGAGCCCGAAGCCCGTGACATCGGTGCAGGCCTTCACACCTAAACTGACTGCGGCCTCGGATGCTTCCCTGTTTAAGGCGCACATGGATTTCTCCATAGCTAAAGATGATTCGACTGAAGCCAGACCGGCTTTTATCGCAGTTGCAACAATACCGGTTCCGATCGGCTTGGTAAGAATGATTTTATCCCCAGGAACCAGGCCTGCATTGGTCATCACCCTATCAGGATGAATCAGTCCGGTCACAGACAAACCATATTTCGGCTCATCGTCCTCAACGCTATGTCCACCAATCAGGCAAACCCCAGCTTCCTTAATGATGTCCAACCCACCTCTCAGAATCTCTTTCAAGGGCTCGATACCAAGCTTCTCTATCGGAAAACACACTACGTTCATGGCAGTCACGGGCCTGCCGCCCATAGCGTACACATCGCTCAGTGAATTGGCTGCGGCAGCCTTGCCGTAAATGTATGGATCGTCAACTATCGGTGTGAAAAAATCTATTGTCTGGACAATCGCCAGATCATCACTGATTCTGAAAACACCAGCGTCTTCAGAGTCCCCAATACCCCTTATCACATTGGGATCAGTGGGTATCTCAAGACCACACAACGCTTTATCCAGGTCCCCTGGACCAATTTTTGCCGCTCAACCGGACGTCCTGGATAATGTGGTCAGACGAATTTTTTTGTCATTCATCATTGATTCTTTCTGCCTATTGGAAGATTGCCAATTTAAGGAACGATCAGAACAATTATAAATAGTACGCTCCGATGCGAATCATAGACTAAGGCGCTTTTTTTCACAACCCGTTACCCAACCTCATAACCTTTCACGGTTTTTGAGATTTATTTGCTTCCAAACGGAGCAAAATGTCGCTTGGGTTGTCTCATCTGTCAGGCAAGAAAAGACAAGTAGGCTACTCTCAAAAAATTTACTTTCACAAAAAGTTTTTTATGTTTTTTATTGACAAGTCTTTTAAAATCTATTATGTCTGTATTCGGGGTTATAGTCTTTTTTTCAGTAAGTCGGTTTTCTGGCCCTTAGGGTCGATAGGAGGACCGGCCATGTCACAGGACAAGTGTTTGGAAGATTTGGTAGAAGCAGGCTGGCATGTCATAGATTCCGAATTTGACAAAGCGGCCATCGTCAACTGGAAACGCAGGGCGTGCGATTTTCTGGTGGAGTTTCTAGGTCCGGAACACGCGTCAACCCAGAGTTTTTTAATCTGTCTGAAGCATAGCGAGGCGATGTTAATCTCCAGG
Source organism: uncultured Desulfomonile sp. (assembly GCA_964528855.1). Taxonomy (GTDB): domain Bacteria; phylum Desulfobacterota; class Desulfomonilia; order Desulfomonilales; family Desulfomonilaceae; genus CAITZA01. The sequence continues at coordinate 3,292 of CAZGVM010000012.1, forward strand.
AACTAAATGAAGCGGTTTTTTCAATCGTTATCGCTAAAGTTCGTCACCGACCGGATTGTTCGAGGTTTGGTTTGTTGTGCCTTGGACTGCTCTACCATCAGATTTCGTCTGAGATATAAATCACTTTTGAACCTTGCGGTTCGAACATGAACGGCAGTTCAGGCAGATCGGCGAGCGCCTGTTCGACCTGACTTCTCTTGTGCGGTTCCACGTAAAATAGCAGGAATCCTCCTCCACCTGCTCCGAGCACCTTCCCGCCGATGGCGCCCGCTTTTCTGGCCTCATCATAGTAGTGATTTATTGATTCGTTGCTGATGCTGTCTACCAGTGTCCGTTTCAGAGACCAACCCTGGTGGAGTATGTCGCCGAATTTGCTCAGTGAGCGCGCGTCCCTGAGTGTTTCGATCATATCGACACACAGGTCTTTCATCTGCCCCAAGACTTCCATTTTTTCATGTGTGGTGGCTTTCTGGACTTCCAGGATATCACCGGCCCGTCTCACTCCCCCGGTAAAAAATATCATGAGATTTTCCTGCAGAGTCTTCTTTGTGGGGTAAGAGCAAATGACAGGATCGACAAAGACCGATTCATCCGGGTTAAACCTGATATGACATATACCGCCGTACGCCGCTATGTACTGATCCTGTTTTCCAATGGGGTCGCCCAACAGTTCAATCTCTATGCGACAGGCCTCCTCGGCCAGGCGCCCCGCCGAGACCGACTCACCTTTGAAGGCATGTAATGCGTGAAGCAGGCCGACCGCGTACGAACTGGACGATCCCAGGCCTGTTCCCGCAGGAATGTCGGCCATGGAGGTTATTTCGACATTCTCGAGCACACCGGTGAGTTTCATAGCCTCGCGTATGATCGGGTGCCTTACCTCATCCACGGAGTTTACAAGTTCGGTCCTTGAGTATTTCAGGCTTATTTTGTGGTCAAAATACCTGCTTAGACGATTTATTGTTATATATATGTACTTGTTTATGGAAGAGCTTACTACCGCCCCCTGCTCCTTGTTGTAATACGATGGGAGATCGGTTCCTCCTCCACAAAAGCTTATTCTCAACGGGGTGCGGGTAATTATCATGAATTCTCCAGGTAGCCGGCATCTGGCATGTTCTTCCACTGAAACAGGGGCTTCAATTACTGATACGTCTCAAATGAACTCAAAATATCCGTCGATATAGACATTCCCAGTCGTTCCCGGGGCTATCTTTCCAAATATTTGTCAAAAAATATTGCAATCTGGTCAAAGGCTTCTTTTGATTCAGGAGACATGAAAGCTGAAATATACTGCGCATGGGACATCCCCTCAAAAACCTGGATCCTGGTCTCAACAGAGGCCATGCGAAGCTTGCGTTCGAGGCGGACAGTGTCGCTGAGAAAAAGGTCACGAGTCCCCGTCGTCAGTATGGTTGGAGGGAAGTCCCTTGTGTATTCAGCATAGACAGGTGAAATAAACCTGTCCTTAATGTCATGGGTTCCGGCGTATATTTTTGCGCATCCGGCTATCAGTCCATCATAACCGACTATGGCATTGTCTACAAATTCATTGGTGAACAATGAGTCACTGGTTTTGGTCAAATCGGTCCACGGTGTTCCGAGCCCGACAGCTCCTGGTAAAGGCTTACCCGATTCCAGAAGCTTCAGAACGGTGGCCGCAGCCAAACCTCCGCCTGCCGAAGTTCCAAAGATTGCCATCCTTGAGGCTTTATTCGTCTTCAGGAGTTCCTCGTAAACCGCAACGGCGTCGTCCAGCGCAGCAGGGTAAGGAAAATCCGGCGCCATTCTGTAATCAACCGAAACGACCCTCATTTTTCCGTGGTATGCCATAAGCACAGCTTCGCCCAGGCCGGTTCTCCCGCCGTTGAAAACATATCCTCCACCGTGCAGGTGGAGCAAAACCCTGTGGGCATTCTTGTCAGGTATTTTCATGGCGGACACGATATGCGCCTTCACCCCGCCCATGGTCACCAGCTGAATGTTAACCGGAAAAAGCTCTAGCAAGCGATCGAATTTGGGGACATCCAAGGCGGCTTTCTGAGCAACAAGAGCCCGCCATTGATCGTGGGAGTCCGGCGAAAGAGTCAGCGCGGGGTTCAGTGGATGGGCCACAAATTTTCCCAGTTCATCGCTGACTGTTGTTGGAACGGGTATTAACCGGGCTGGAATTTCCCGAGGACTGTAATGAACACTCGAGCCGGGCTCTAGCTCAGCCCCTGAAGCAGGAGCCAACCCAATCGCCAGCAGGAAAATACACCATATTAAACTTGTGAGAAGTCTTTTTTTCATTCGGTCGGCCTCCGGGATTCAATGACAATTAGCCGGTCAGGGAAAACATTGAGCCAGGCATGGGAATTTTTCGCCGGGTATTAACCTGTGTGGGTTGTAAGCTGATTCCTGGGAGAATTTTTCGAGGCTTGAAGCAGGGAGAGGTCAATCTGGTGAAGTTGTATATCCCCGTTCCGGGAAGCCGCAGGCCGGGAATGTTTTCCCGGAACAGGGGAACTGTCAACCCTCCAATCACGCACAAAAAGAAACAAAAAAATAATCCGGTTGCGGTGTTTTCGGAGCATAGAAGAATGTTCACCAAATAGTCAAGCCTTTTCTTCATCCGAGAGCCTTCATGCTGATTCCAATAATGATTTTACTTTACATAACCTGCCAATTTTACGCCATAATAGGTCGTGTGTTTTTTTTGATTGACCGGTTAATCAACCTGGTGAAAAGGGATGACAAACCTTGTCGCTGATAGCGGCTTCCTGCGCATTGTTTCAGCGCTACATCCTGTCGATTATGGCTTTGGCGAAGCCCGAACACGACACTTCGCTGGCCCCGTTCATTAGTCTGGCCAGGTCGTAGGTCACCACCTTATCCTTGATTGTTTGCTCCATTGCTTTACGAATCAACTCGCCGGCTTCTTTCCAGCCCATGTAATTGAACATCATGACGCCTGACAACAGCATTGAACCGGGGTTGACCTTGTCGAGCCCGGCATATTTTGGCGCACTGCCGTGAGTGGCTTCGAACACGGCGCATCGGTCTCCCACATTTGCGCCGGGCGCCATCCCAAGACCGCCTACCTGGGCTGCCAGAGCGTCCGACATGTAGTCCCCGTTTAGATTCGGCATTGCCAAAACTTCATACTCTCTCGGGCGTAGAAGAGCTTGCTGGAACATTGCGTCGGCTATCCTGTCATTGAGCAGGATTTTCCCCGGAGGGATTTTTCCGGAGAATTTTTTGTCGAGTTCAGTTTCGGTGACTATTGTGTCAGCGAACTCGGCCCCGGCAAGTTCATATCCCCAATCCCTGAAAGCCCCTTCAGTAAACTTCATTATATTTCCCTTATGCACTAATGTGACAACCTTCCGGCCATTATCAAGCGCATGCCGTATAGCCTTTCGGACGAGCCGCTTTGATGCTGATGGACTCATCGGCTTTATGCCGATTCCGGATTCGGTATCAATATTGACTCCCATGTCGCTTCTCAGAAAATTGATGATCTTTGTGGCCTCTTCAGACCCTGATTTCCATTCAATTCCCGCATACACATCTTCGGTATTTTCCCTGAAAATTACCATATCGACGTCTTCGGGTCTTAGAACCGGTGACGGTGTTCCCGACAGATATTTTACCGGCCGGATGCAGGAATAAAGATCAAGTTTTTGTCTCAGCGCGACATTCAGGCTTCGGAAACCACCCCCGACCGGAGTGGTCAGCGGACCCTTGATAACCACTACAGCCCTGGTTATGGCTTCCAGGGTGTCATCCGAAAGGCTTTCCCCCGTGTCGTTGAAGCATTTCTCACCTGCAGCCAGCCGCCACCAGAAAATTTTGCGATTACCTCCGTAGGATTTTTTTACAGCCTCGTCAAAGACCGGCCTGGAAGCCCTCCAGATGTCCGGACCAACTCCATCACCCTCAATGAAACCCAGGATTGGGTTATTCGGAACTTCAACAACATTGTCAGCGCCTATTTTTATCCATTGTCCTCCGGAGGGAGGATCCATCAATTTATTGCCCATGAAAAACCATGCTCCTTGTTTCAGCGTTTTTTCGCGACAAAGGTTACCCACGGATCGGTAACCCTTTCATGGATTATTTCGAATTCGGCGTCCTCAAACAGG
>CAZGVM010000012.1:7428-16963 GCA_964528855.1 uncultured Desulfomonile sp.
TTTAGCATGTCAGCCTGTTCCCGGTTAATTCCGGAAACAACCCAGTATCTGTGAAGTTCGGCGTCCTTCATTACAACAAGGTCCCTGAGGACGGAAAACGGTAAATTCGCCATAACCAACTCTGCGGGCTTATCCAGATAAACCCGGGCCTCACCCTCGTAAACATCGATGATCGACTCGAAACCGTTCAACCTGACATTCTCCTGAGTCACCTTGTAGGCCAGCCTGTTCTTTTCGACCGCGACTATCTTCTTCAGCCCCAGAAATGCCCCGGCCAATGACAGGATGCCAGTACCACTGCCCAGGTCCAATGCCCTCCGGACATCTCCGGACTTGATTAGGCCACTGATGAACTCGATGCAGGTTGCAGAGGTCGGATGTAAACCGGACCCGAAAACAACGGACGGGTCCAGCAACAAATCTCCTGTCAGAACTGTCGAATCCCAGGGGTGAAGGAACCTTATGCCCCCTAGTGTAAGTCCTTCCGGAGGCATCAGCTGTTGCCAGTCCCCGTACATCACTTCGTGTCGCCCCCCCAGACTCAGACCGTTATGATGCAGACCGGCTGTGATGTATTCATCTTCGGGTCCGGTAAAAAAAAGGTAGGCAAACTCATCCTCGTTCCACAGTCCGATGAACGAGTCAGGAGCGTCGGAGAAATGACCTTCGTGCGCGCCTGGAATTTCGTAAATGTACAGCAGCGTTTCACACCCTATCATCCCGTATACCTAACCTTGAGTGTTGTCGGACGTCACGTAAGAAGCCGCTTGTTCCGTTTCGTTCCCGCTTGATGTCCGTCGTCCGATTCCCATGACTCCTGTGACAACATTGTCGTCGCTCAAAATGGCAGTATTGGTCCAAGCCATCTGCACTCGAGAGCCATCCTTTCGCGTGATCTCAGATTCGACATAAATTTGTTTGTCCGGTGATTTTACGATTTCTCCGGTAATGGCTTCGATGAGCTTTTTTCCCTTGGAATCCCGGGGAATGACGGTCCCTATTAACGGTTGATCGATAATTTCCGAATAATCATATCCGAAAAAGCCCCGGGCGTATTGATTTATGAACGTGATTTTACCCTGAATGTCCACGCAGAATATAATGTCCTCAACCAGGTCAAGTATTCGACGATAGTTCCTCTGGATCAGTTCGGCCCGGTTAAAGGCTTTTTCTGCTTCCTGCTGCGCTTTTTTGAGTTCAGTTACTTCGAAAAAAGTTATGACCACTCCATCAATCACGTTCTCTAGGGTTCTGTAAGGGAGTATGCGCATGGAGTACCATTTCCCCTCCATGGTCTGTACGTCGGCCTGCTTTGGCACGAGGTCCTTGAGAACTTCCTCTGCGTCGGCTACCACCCTTCCATGGCGAAGGTTTGATACGAGATGCGCCAGAGGGCGGCCAACATCTGACTGAATCAGGTTGACAAATTTTGTCACCGCTGGGGTGAATCGCTGAATATTGAGGCTCAGGTCGAGGAAGATGGTGCCGATTTGCGTGCTGGCAAGTAGGTTGCTAAGATCGCTACTTGTCTTTGACAGCTCCTCTATTTTTTGCTGCAATTCACTATTGACAGTTGTCAACTCCTCATTGACAGACTGGAGTTCCTCCTTGGAAGTCTCGAGTTCCTCATTGGTGCTCTGAAGCTCCTCATTGGATGATTGCAACTCCTCGTTGGTGGATTTGAGTTCTTCATTGGAAGTCTCGAGTTCTTCAATGGTAGTCTGCAGATATTCCTTGGTGGATCTGAGTTCCTGTTCCAGATTATTTATCCTGGCGTTAGTTTCGGGAGGGGTCTCTTTGAGGTGGTTTTCCGCTTCAGCCAGAACACCGGTCTCCTGTATTTCCTCGAAAAGCACTATGAACAACCCCTTCATCATTTCCGGTTCCTCAACAGGCAGGACGACAAGATTCATGAGTTGTTCGTCACCATTGGTTTTCACGGAAATTTTCTCGCTTTTCACCATACGTCTCTCGATCAAGGCCTTTCGCACACAGGAGGCCAGTTCAAGTCTCAGTCCCTCCCTTGCCATCCCGACAAGACTCCAGCTTGTGTCGCCAACCGCCGGTTCGAGATACTTGCCTGTTCGGCCGTGAACATACACTACCTCACTTTTTTCGTTGATTACTACTCCAGCCGGGCCGTAGCGGGACATTATCAGGCCTTCGATGACCTCGCGATAGCCGACTTTTTTCTGGAAACGCCCGGTTTCTCTGGTGATCAGATCCACTCTTTTATCCGTAGCGGTTGGATAAACCTGGACATTGGCTGTAGGAGAAAAACCCATCTCTCCTCGGCATCGTTTGTAGATTTTCCATTTCCTGTCAACTGTGGAGAAATGAGTATGAAATTCTCCGACTGTCTCGGAAGTGCCCAGGAATAGCAGACCGTCTTCATTCAGGGCATAATGGAATAGAGGTAATATTTTTTTTTGCAGTTCTGAGGTGAGATATATAAGCAGGTTTCTGCAACTTATCAGATCGATCCGGGAAAATGGAGGATCAGTGATTACATTCTGCAGCGCAAAAACAACTGAATCCCTGATCTCCTTGTTGATCCTGAAGACTCCATCCTCCCTCCGGAAATAACTTTCAAGATAATTGCTTGGAATATCTACGGATATGCTGTTAGGGTAGGTGCCAACCCTGGCAAATTCAATTGCACTGCTATCTATGTCGGTGGCAAAAATTTGAACGGGGATGTTCTTCTTGGTGTTTCGTTGAACCTCCTTGCACATTATAGCGATGGAATAGGGTTCTTCACCCGTTGAACACCCCGGTACCCATATCCTCAGGGTTCGATCAGACGGAAGCCTTTCAAAGAGGGCTGCGATCCCTTTTTTCTGTAAGGCCTCAAACGCTTCTTTATCGCGAAAGAAACTGGTAACCCCGATCAACAGTTCCTTGAACAACGCGTCAGCTTCGCGGGGATTTTCCTGTATGTATCTTACATAATCCTGAATTTTGGAGATCTGGTTGACAGCCATCCGTCTTTCAATCCTCCGCAGGATGGTGTTCCTTTTGTAAAACGAAAAATCATGTCCCGTCTGAGCCCGAACGAGAATGAATATCTTCTCCATCAGATCGGCTTCCCTGGTGGAAGGAACTGTCGATGAAGGCAAGAATGTTGCTCTGTGCACAAATGCGATCAGCTTATCGGGCATTTTATCAGGGGCCAGGACATAGTCTACCAAACCGGTTGCAATAGCATGCCTGGGCATTCCATCATATTTTGCGCTTGCAGGATCCTGGGCCATGGCCATGCCGCCCTCTCCCTTTACAGCCCTGATGCCAAGCGCTCCCTCTGTGCCGGTCCCGGAGAGTACTATAACAACGGCTTTGTCCTGCTGATCCTTGGCCAATGATCGAAAAAAGAAATCGATTGGCACGCGCGGACCCGGCATTTCCGTCGGCTCAAGAAGGTGCAGTTTCTTGTGAAGAATCGCCATGTAACGGTTAGGCGGTATCACGTAAACCCTGTTGGGCCCGACTTCCATACCGTCCTGCACTTCCAGGACTTTCATTTTGGTGTAGCGCCCTACAAGTTCAGTCAGAATACTCTTGTGCGACGGGTCAAGGTGTTGAATTAGGACAAAGGCCATCCCCGTATCGGCGGGCATATTTGAGAAGAACTTTTCAAACGCCTCTAAACCACCTGCAGAAGCTCCTATACCGATGATGGAAAAGTCCGCGGTGGGTGGGCCATGGTTAATGGCGCTCTCGGGGACTTCCTTTTCCTTAGTCTGATTCTTGATCCTGGGTTTTCGAATTTTGGAATTGGCCATTATTAGCCGTCCTTTCTTTCCCGTCGAATAGAGCTTGATAGCAATGCCCATCATATGGCCTACAAGAATATTATATCATGCCATTCGCTAGTGTGTTAAACTATTAGGAACTTTAAGCACTCTGTCGCATTCACTGGTTTTTGAATCTGTCTGCTAATTCTCACCTCTAACAAGGTCACATTCCATGGAACAAAAAAAAAGTGGTCCCAAATATGATGAGGATTTACGCAAGCGGGCGGATGCAATTGCCGATTCCGCGAAGGAAGGTTTCAGTTCTGACAGAAGCGCGACAGAAGCGGCAAACAGGCTTGCTCATGAACTGAAGGTTCATGAGATAGAACTCGATCTACAGAACCAGGAATTGCGCAGAATCGAGGAGGAACTCGAGGAATCACGGGACAGGTTTAAAGACCTGTATGATTTTGCCCCACTTGGCTATTTAACACTTGATAGAAAAGGTATGATCCTTGAGACAAACCTCATCACGTCCACAATGCTCGGAATAGACAGGAGAGTTCTTGTCGGAAGGTCATTTTCACGTCTGATAGCGCCGTCTGACTACTACTCCCTCAATTTGCATATTGATAAGATTTTCAAGGGTAGTTCTCCACAAACATCCGAGATCAGGTTCATCAGAGCAGACTCCTCCTCTTTTGTCGGCCTTTTACAGAGTGTTGCCGTGAGGGACTTTGAAGGTTTAGTCAAAGAGTGTCGGTCCGTAATATCTGATATTAGCCAGCAGAAAGTCGCAGAGGAGAAACTTTGCCATGAATTGGAAGTCAATATTGCTGTGGCTGAAATTCTTGAGCCGCTTTTATCCCCCTCTTGCACCATAAATGACCTTGCCATGGCTGTTTTTAAGAAATCAAAGATTCTCACCAACAGTAAGCATGCTTATGTAAACCAAACCGATCCAGTAACCGGCGATCAGATCTGCCTCACCCTTAGTGAAATGCTACCTGAGGAGTGTGGGACTGGTGGTCCAATTAAAATACGGTTTCACGTAGGGGCAGAAGGGACCTACCCTTCATTGTGGGGGCATTCTCTGAACACCCGTGAGTCGTTCTTCACGAATTCGCCGTCAGATCATCCTTCGGCACAGGGCCTACCCGAAGGTCATTTGCCATTAAGGAACTTCCTTTCCGTTCCGGTGATACAGGATGACAGACTCGTAGGTCAGATCGCTGTCGCCAACTCTAACAGACCTTATGAAGCTAAAGACCTGGAGGTCATCGAGAGACTGTCGAAATATTATGCCCTGGGACTCATGAGAAAACGTTTCGAGCAAACTCAGGCCAGGTTTAACTCCGCAATAGAACAGGCAGCCGAGGGCGTCGTAGTCACCGATACACAGGGGGCAGTTGAATACGTTAACCCTGCATTCCTGAAAATCACAGGACTGTCTATGGATGAGATCCTGAGACGGAAAGCGCCATTTTTTAACCATGACAATATTGATGCTCAAGCCATTGAGTCCATAAGGAGTAGCTTGCAGGAGGGTTCGGCCTGGAACGCCAGTTCCCGGATTGTTCGCAAGGACGGAACGTTTTGCGATCTGAAGTTGTCAATAGCGCCCGTTAAGGACGAATTCGGAAGAACCGCGAATTTCGTCGCTGTTGTGAGAGATGTCTCCGACGAGGTCAGACTTGAGAATCAACTGCTTCAGTCTCAGAAAATGGAAGTGGTTGGAAAATTGGCTGGTGGCATTGCCCACGATTTCAATAATATGCTTCAGGTTGTCTTGGGATATGCGGAGCAGTTGATGGATGAGGAGGGAGTGTCTACACGTCAGATGGCTGAACTCAGGGCGATAAGACAGGCTGCGCTGAGCGGCGCCGATCTGGTCAAAAGACTTATGTTATTTAGCAGGAAGGCCGACACCAATCCCGAACCGCTCTATATCAACAGTCTGATCGAGCAAGTCTCAAGACTGCTTGGGCGAACTGTTCACAAGAATATTCGGATTGAAATGCTCCTGTCGGATGAGCATCCAGCAATAATGGGTGATTCAACCCAGATAGAACAGCTTATCATGAATATTGTCGTCAACTCGCGTGACGCCATGCCTGATGGGGGCATTATAACAATTGAAACTGCCAGCATTTTAATCGATGATTCTTTTTGCTCAGAACATATTGATTGTTCTCCTGGACCATACGTTCTGCTTAGAATCTCTGACACTGGTTCAGGCATTAACGAAGATGTCATCCCGCATATCTTTGAACCTTTCTTCACCACAAAAGCGGCAGGAGCGGGAACAGGCTTCGGACTTTCTATTGTTTATGGGATAGTCAAGAGCCACTGTGGAATGATTGAGTGCGAGAGCACGCCTGGGGCAGGGACAACTTTCAGAATTTACTTTCCAATGAACCAGGAGCCTGAAACCTCAGCGAGTTCGGTGGAGACAACAACAGTCACATCTGGGGGCAAGGAAACCATTCTGGTAGTGGATGACGAAGAGAATGTGCGACGTTTCCAGCAATTAGTTCTCAACCAAGCGGGATATACGGCACTCACCGCTGTGGACGGAGTTGAAGCTCTGGATATTTATCAATCCCGATTCGATTCAATTTCCTTAATCATCCTCGACCTGGTCATGCCCAGGATGGACGGAGTAAAGTGTTTGAGACTTCTCAAGGAAATAAACCCGCGAGTCAAAGTCATTCTCTGCTCGGGATTGATTGGGGATTCTACTGCTGAAGAGTTTATCAAGGCCGGGGCCATGGCTCTCATTGAGAAACCTGCCCAAAATGACGCTTTTCTCAGGAAAGTCAGAGAGGTCCTGGATCAGTAATCCTGAATCAGCCAATTTTAGCTCATGATTTACTTCTCATCTCCTATATTGTCAGGGGAGGAGCCATTTAATGAATGAAAATGATCAGACCGGAGACAAACCATCCAATCTAAGGTCCCGGGCCCTGCTGGTGTGGGCTTCACGGGATCGTGACTCCGAACAGCTCTCAGCGCTTTCTCAGAAGGAAATCGGCAGCATCGTTCACGAGTTAAGAGTCCATCAAATCGAACTTGAACTGCAAAATGAAGATCTAAGAGCCGAGGAACTTGCATTACAGGAGGAGCGCGACAGGTTTCTGGACCTCTATGAATCGGCTCCGGTCGGGTATCTCACTATTGACGCAAAAGGAAAAATCCTTAAAGCTAATCTTCCTGCGGCAAATCTTCTTGGGATGGACCAATCCAGCCTGCTGGGAAAGCCAATATACCGCTTTTTCCGCCGGGAGGACGCGGACGCTTTTTATCTCAAGATTAGAAAGCTTTTTCTCACAAGGGAAAGGCTGAGTCTTGAAATCAGAATTCAACGAGACGACGGGACTTTTTTTCATTCCCAACTTGAATGTTCGGCTACTGTGGACGAGGATGGTCGCACCCAATCAGCCAGAATAGTCGTTATGGACATATCAGAGCGCAAGGAGGCCGAGGCCGTTGCGCAAAAGCAATCGGCCCTCACGGATAGTATGCATGAACTATCGGTAAGTATTATGGCTGCCGTGAGTCTTTCAGAGGTATCAGATCTTGCTCTTACTCAGGCCCTCAAATTGACGCGATCCAGATTCGGATATGCAGGCTATATAGATCCCAAAACCGGTTTTCTTGTTTGCCCGACCATGACTAAAGAAATCTGGGAGAGATGCCAAGTGGATCGTAAGAGAGTCGTGTTCGAAACATTTTCCGGATTGTACGGCTGGAGCTTGGACAAGAAGACCGCTGTGCTGTCGAATACGCCTTCAATTGACTCTCGTTCGTGCGGGACACCAGAGGGCCACATCCCTATCCAAAGGGTCATGTGCATCCCGGTCATGGATGGCGACAAACTGGTGGGCCAGATTTCAGTCGCAAATTCGGATACTGATTACACTGAAAGTGATATGATCAACCTGCAGCGGTTATCTTCAATATTTTCTCTTGGAATCATAGCCAAACTTGAGGAGGAAGCCAAAAACAGTTTTATCGCCGATCTTGAAAAGGCCTTGGCGGAAATAAAGACATTGAAAGGCTTGATCCCCATCTGCGCCTCATGCAAGAAAATACGTGATGATCAGGGCTTCTGGCACGCTGTTGAGGTGTACATAAGGGACCGGACAGACGCTCAGTTTAGTCACGGCATCTGTCCTGATTGCGCCAAAAAAATTTATCCGGAATTCTTCAAGGATTGATGACTTCTCTCGCAGTGACCCTGAACCTGTCTATTTGCGGTCATGTTGTGACCTTGACCCAACACGACCTGCGTCTCTGTTCCGGAACACTCCGGCGCGGAGGCCGGAGCTACCAGAAACAACTTACATTTCAATGGTTGTCGGGATCCATAAACGCGAATGGACAAATACGTTAATAAACCTAAACCGGCTCGACGCGGCACTGAACGAAACGGTGCAATGGCGTGGCTGCTATCGGATCACGATTGGTGTTTTTAGTCAACCTGTTAACGTTGGCCCCATTTTTTACCCCGGCATGGATCAGGCCAAAACCATGAGGCATTATCACATGCCCCACCCGGATTGTATCGGTGACTTCAAGCTCGATCTCCTCCGAACCGGCCTCCGTTAAAACCCGGACATTCTGGCCGTCAGTCAGCCCTAATTTTACGGCGTCCGTCGGATGCATCATTAGAGCGCATGCCCGGGATTTTCCATCCAGCCAGGCAGGATCCCTCATTATCGTATTGGCGTTGTAATCCATGTGGCGTCCGGCCGCAAGAACAAGGGGGAATTTACCGTCGAGGGTCAAGGCTGCTTCTTCGGTCTTCGGCTCTACGGATTTGACCAGTTGCTCCAGTTCAGGAATCACGATATTTATCCGTTTGTCCTCTGTTTTTATTTCATCCCAGAATTTTTGGACATCGCTCCTGCCGACCCAGACACCTTCCGGATTATCCACAATGGCCCTGAATATCTCTTCTCCCATCATCATCCCGGGTTTGAATCCCGCTCGGGCGGCATCCTCCCTGAAAGACTTAGGCGTTACCTGCAGCAGGCCCCATAGCGCCGCAAGGTTCACTGAACCAAGACTTTTCCCTAGCGTCTTGGCGAGAATGAACGGCATGAACTTCATGGCCCTCGGTTCCGTCTGGGCATACCCCATCAGATTCATCCCAAATGTCATCCGATCGGCTTTGGCCGCATCATACAGGCCCTGTGGAATCTCAGGAAGGATGCCCAAACGATCCGCAAGTCGCGTCAGTATTTCGCCCTCTTCCAGACACTCGCCTTCAGTTTCCACAACCGGTGGTCGCATCTGGAAAAATATTTCAGGATAATTCCACGTGAAGAAAGTTCCATCATACTTTTCATACGCTGAAGCTCCCGGTAAAACGTAATGCGCCAGTTTTGCCGTCTCCGTCATCGCGATTTCAATCGAAACCAGTAAATCAAGAGACTTGAAGGCATCTTCATAAGCGGTTGTGTCTGCGTAGGATCTCAGAGGGTTTGCCTGGCTTACTATCACCGCCCTCAGCCTGTCCTCCCTGCCGGACATGATCTCTTCCGGCATTACATTCGGGGGAAAAGTTCCCATAATGGCCGGAAAATTTGTCGCAGTTGTCCTCCACGTTTTTGGATCACGTTCATCTGAATGCGCCCCTATCGGCATGAGATGCCCCGGTACGAAATTGCCTCCAGGGCTTCCAATGCGTCCACAAACAGTCAATAGTACCGCTTCAAGGTAAGACGACACCGTGCTGTGGCGACCCATGAGAATACCCAGATCCGAATGACATGACCATTTGCGTTCCACCAGCA
>CAZGVM010000012.1:16973-31157 GCA_964528855.1 uncultured Desulfomonile sp.
CAGCAATCGGCTCAAAGTCATTACCTGATCATATTCCAGGTCACAAAGCTTGATTGCAGGACGCGGGTCAAAGTCCGTAAACCACGGCTTTATATCCTCAAATCCGTTGACATGAGACGCTATGTAGTCGTTTTTCTGCCAGTTGTTCCGGAGGATGATGCTGATGATGGAACGTAGCAGTAGCGCATCGGTCCCAGGACGGATGGCCAGATGAATATCAGCCCTCTGAGCCGTTTCGGATTTCCTGGGGTCGATGACCACCAACAGCTTGTTCGGGTCTTCAGAAATGGCCTTCAGGTGTCTCCTGGCCTGCGGCATCTGGTGACTCATCCAGCCGTTCCAACCAATTGCCACCAGCATGTCGGTTTCTGAATGATCAGGAACCAGCCAAAAATACTGCCTGCCCAACGTGCGACCGTTGACCCAGAAATAGCCGGTCAATTCCTGGGCAAGCGGGCTGTAATGATACTTTGAGCCCAGCGCCCTCAACAGCCTTACACCAAACGCCGCTTCAAAATGACATCCCTGTCCTCCACCGCCCATGTAGGCCAAAGATCGTGGACCATAGGTTTTGACCGTAGCCTGAAGCTTTTCCGCTATCTCACTGATCGCCTGCTCCCAGGTTATCTCGGTGAAATCGCTTCCTGTCCTTTTCAGAGGCCATCTGAGACGGTCGGCATGGTGTTGGTAATGGGCTATTTTTAAACCCTTCCGACAGCAGTAGCCCTCGCTGCGGGGATTGTCTTTGTCGGGACGAACCTTGATTATGCGGTTGTTCTCTACCTTCACCTCAAGGCCACAGTTCTGGGCGCAGCAAATACAGCCCGTTTTCTTCCATGACGACATCTCTGATTCCCCTTCCGGTTTTCTAAGAGTCCAAATATTAGTTTGTATGCTAAATGTCAGAACAAAAAACTTTTCACTCCCGAAGATCTTTCAAAAGACGTTTCAAAAGAACTTTTTCCTCTAACGATAAGTTCTGCAGTATTTCCTCATTGGTTTTATACCGCTCTTCACTGATTGCAATACCAATAATTTTTATGTCATTATAAAAAGTCACAAACACTTTATTCAACACGTTTGTGAAGATATATTGCCGGTTGATGAGAGGTCAGGATGTCGGTCAAAAATCTGTTTGCGATATGTCTGTTTGCATCCATTTTTTGTTCGAGCAATGTTTCAGCCCAGATAATTCCTGGAAATATGACTCACGCTAGCCCTTATTCATCATTTGACTCCGCTCACAATTACTATGTTTCATTGGGGTTTCGCAAGTACATAAACAGCTATACATCCTATGAGTTTCTTGATCCGGACTTCAAGTTCGTAGACCCGCTGAGCAAACTGGAATGGCCTTGGGAGCAGACGTATGGCGTCGTCAAGACAGGGCTCATTTTGAAGGGGTTGCAGGTTAATTTCGAAGGCGCTTCGACTCTACTGACATACTCAGGCCTGAAGGCTCAGGACAGCGACTGGACCAACGAGAACCTGCCTGATCAGAAGACTATATTCAGTGACGCCGAGGCTCGTCCGAGAGGCTGGACATTCGACGCAAGTTTCGGCTTTGATCTCCCGTTTAGCGATCGTATACGCTGGATAGTGGGCTACAGGGCCCAACAATTCAGGTTCACATACACCGATATGTACCAGAGCGAACTTCTCCGCCCGGACAGAAACGGGTTCGACCCCGGCGAGGTGATACAGTTCACCCAGGACTACAGGCATTATTATGGAGGGGCAGTGACAGGGGCGCAGTTTGACATGGGAAACGTGTCTTCATACATGACGGGGACAAGCCTGGCCATCCGTTTGTTGGGGGACGCAGGATACGTGACGGCAAACAACGTAGATTATCATGTGTTGCGATTGCCGGCCCCCCGACACACTTATGAGATCACCAGCGGGATTTCATGGAGGCTGAATCTTGCAACGGACTTCAGGATAAATGACCGGTTCACGGTTGGCCTGGCTGCTGAATTCATGAGAATCCGCACGCAAGGCTCTCACAGAATGACTAATCCCGAGGGCCTCGACGAGCGAGGCGGATATGTGCCGCGAACTGATGAATCGTGGCAAGGCGCCCGCGTCTGGTCGGATCAAAAATTCGTAGAACTCAACGGGGCCATGCGTTTCTGATCACAGCTCCAAGACACTTCAGCCTTATCAGACCATGTAGTGTCATATCATGCTAAAAATTGCGATCATCAGACATTTTGATGAAAGGAACCCGTAATGTATTCAAGCAATAGGGTTTGTCATTCCAGGCGAGGCGTTGCTTCGATTTTGTTCTCTACAACTCTGTGCCTGTTGTTGTTCCTGCCGGTCAATTCCCTGGCCGATGAGGCCTCGTGGAGTTTTGCCTTTTTTGCGGATTCCAGAAGCAAGCCTCATCAAACTTCAGGAGTAAATTCAAAGGCGCTACGCCTGATCGCCCGGCAAATCGCCAAAGACATAAAAAACAGCAACATCAAATGCGAACTGGTACTGTTTGGTGGCGACCTCATTCGTGGTCAATCCGACGAAAACACCACCCAGTCGAATCTTGAGCAGTTCCACGAGTGGAAACAGGCTATGAACCCGGTTTATGAAGCGTTTAACGAAAAGGGACAAACTACCATTCCACTTTATGTCGTTCGCGGAAACCACGAGGTTTATGCGAAAAGGACAGGGTCCACCCAGGAACAGGCGCTCAAAGACTGGATGTCCGCATTCGGTAAAGACATGCCACAGAATGGCCCCCCTCCCCCTGCTGTTGAATCAGGTCAGACTGAGCCTCAGAAGGGCCTTAACTATTTCGTCAAACATAAGGGCGTTCTTTTTGTGGCGGTTGACCAGTACGTCACGCCGGGATATGACCCATCGGTAAATTTTGAGTGGCTGGACAAGACCCTCAAAGAGGAGAAGACGGGACCGCACGTGTTCGTTTTCGGGCATGCCCCCGCATGGCCGGCCTTCAAAACCCGCAATGACAAATCACTATTTCATTACCCTGAGCTTGTGAACAGGTTCCGCGATAGTATCTCCCGTGGAGGATGCCGTGTCTATCTCACGGGACACCAGCATTACACGGCTGTAAACATCATTAAAAGTGATGATAAGCCGGATATGTGGCAAGTAATGTCCGGGAGCGCGGGAGCGCCGCTGACCAAGGGTAAACCCGACCTGGAGGATCCACAGAACACGATTTATGTGAACAACACAGATTTCGGTTATTACTACGGTGAAGTAAACGGTCTCACCGTTACACTGAGGTTCAGATATTTTTCCGGGACAGAGAAAAGATGGAAATCGGACGAGGCGTCCGTCGTGCAATACACAGTGCAATAAAAAGCCGGGCCACTGGGCTCTTCAAACATGTCTCGGAAAGGTTACATCCTGTTGCGGGCCTGTTGCAGCTTTAATTCAGCCTGTCGCAATCGATCCTTACACAAATTCAGTTCATTTCCCGTTTGTTGCATGGCCTCTATACGCCTTACCTCGGGGGTGACGTCGGTGAGTATGACGCAAATACCCTGCCCGTCTGTTGATATGTAAATGTTAGCAGTAGAATCGTCTGTAAAAAAAACATGTTCGATGAATATGCTCTGACAGTCGGAAAACATAGACTCCTCTACAAATTGCAGGGCGTCATCCATCAAGTCACCGTTTTTGAATGTTTCCAGGCCGTAAAACGCAAGGTCGCCTCCTGACGAGATAAGGCGTTTATCTTTACCCACGAAGCAGTAAGCCAGATGGCGCTTGTCGATAAAGTGACCCAGCAAGCATTTTACAACAGTTGCGGGAATGTTGATTGTCAATTCTCCAGAGTCTTCAAAGCAAGCGCCCTGAACGCCTCCTCCACCCCTTCGCCGGTTTTTGCGCTTGTTTTGATGATGGACCAGCCTGATTCAACCAGGGCTGATAGTTTTGATTCCTCTATTTCCCATGAATCCGGTAAATCAGCTTTGTTCAGCAGGAGCATGAACGGCAGCTTCCCAACTGACTCTTCCACCTTGTTTTTGAGTTCCGTGGCTTTATCCAGTGTCCATTCCCTGGTGCCGTCAGCAACCAGAAAATATCCTGAGCTTCCCCGCAAGTATGAAACCTGGAGACTCTGAAATTCATCCTCGCCCTGAAGGTCCCACAGCATAAGGTCTACGGATTCACTACCAATGTTCATTGCTTTCTTGTCTATCTTCACACCGACTGTGGTAAGGTATTTTTCTGAAAAAATACTCTTGACAAATTGTTGGACCAGGCTGGTTTTTCCGACGGCAAAAGCGCCAACCATGCAAATTTTCTTTTTGATCATGGACGAACCATTGTTGATTGTTAAGACGTTAGAAACGGGCTTTCAGATGTTGAAAAACCAACCGGAGTTTGGTCTTTCCGATTGGTTTTTATGGTAATGGACTTCTATGAGTGGCCCCCTAGAAAGGGGGAGTCCTCAGGATACTCTGCTCTCGTCCGGGCCCTATTGAAACCAGGGTGACAGGAACCCCCGACAGGTGTTCAACTGTCTCGACAAAGTCTCTGGCATGCTTTGGCAAGTCATCGAATGAGCGACATCCATTCAACGGTTCCGTCCAGCCTTTGACTTCCCTGTAGACGGGCACAACTCTTCCCAGGTCTTCAATATTTGACGGTATTTTGTCAGTCACCTTGCCGTCGAGTTCGTAGGCCGTGGCGATCCTGATAGGTGAAATGCCGGTTAATACATCCATTTTTGTCAAGGCTATCCCGTTCAGACCGTTCAGACGTATGGCATGGTTCACGACAACCATGTCGAGCCATCCACAGCGTCTTGGTCTTCCGGTTGTGGCCCCGTATTCACCGCCTTTTTGCCTCAGGTCTTCGCCCAGCTCATTGTTAAGTTCGGTAGGAAAACCACCTTCTCCTACACGTGTCGTGTAAGCCTTTGCAACTCCCCACACTTTTTCTATGGCTCCAGGGCCGACTCCTGATCCGCTGCACGCATTACCGGCCACCACGTTCGATGATGTGACAAAAGGATAAGTGCCATGGTCTATATCAAGAAGGGTTCCCTGAGCGCCTTCGAACAGGACGTTGCTTCCCGATGAAATCCTGGAGTAGATGATCGATGTTGTCCGTTATGTGAGGAGCCAGTTGAGCCCCGTAATCAAGGTATTGCTCCACTAGCTGATCCAGTTCAAGAGGAGCCTTGTTGAATCGCTTTTCGATCAGAAAATTCTTTTCTTCAAGGGCTGCGGCAATTCTTTTTCTAAGCCACTCCGGACGTAGCAGGTCTCCAGCGCGGATCCCCATGCGGGAAGCCTTGTCTTCATAGGCCGGGCCAATTCCCCTTCCGGTAGTGCCTATTTTGGATGAGCCCAGGAATTCTTCACGTCCGAGGTCTATCAGTTTGTGATAAGGCATTATTACTTGAGCTTTTTCTGAAATTAACAGCTGGGAATCTTTGAGGAAATGGCCACGACTGCGCAGTTCTTTTTTCTCTTCCAACACAACGGCAGGGTCCATCACTACACCGTTGGCAATGATGTTGACTATGTCCGGATACAGTATGCCAGAAGGGATCAAGTGAACTATGATTTGTTCGCCGGCAACCTTGAGGGTGTGCCCGGCGTTTGCGCCGCCCTGAAAGCGAATCACCATATCAGCCCTACTCGTGAGCAAATCGACTATCTTGCCTTTCCCTTCATCGCCCCACTGAGTTCCTAAAATGACCAGAGTGCTCAATTTGAAACACCTTTCTCCATCTTATTTACTAACGCTACGCCCGAGGACACCATACTGAAAAATTATCTTCTTTTGATATTGAGGTCAGGCGTCCAGAATCAGTTGTGTGACTCCCAGAATGCCCGGAATGGATCTAATGGCATCAAGGGTTTTTTCATCAGCCGGAGAATCCAGATTCAGTATCGAGATTGCCGTGCCGCCCGCCATGTCACGTGACAGGTTCATCTGAGCTATGTTGGCGCCGCTTTTAGCCAGGGCTCCGGACACACCGGCTATCATCCCCGGAATATCCCGGTTTTTTATCATCAGCATCGGTCCGCTTGGAACCGCTTCGGTGACATAACTGTCTATTCCGATTATCCTCGGCTCGTTGCCAATTCTATTGATAAGAGCGCCCTCAACGCTTATCTTGCCGCCACTGACGGATGTGAGTGTCATTCTGACCGACGCCCCGAATTGCTTGTCACCCTTCTGTGTCGTCTGAAGCACTCTTATTCCGCGTTCCCTGGCAGCTACAGGAGCGTTTACGTAATTGATGTGGGCGTCTTCAACCATGCTCAACAATCCCCATAATCCGGCGTTGGCTATCGGCTCCACATCGACATCGGATATTTCACCACAAAGTTGAACCTCGAACCTGGAAATGCTGTCCGCGGCAAGACCTCCCAGAAACTGTCCCAGACGTCTGGAAAGATCCATATACGGACCGATTATTACTCGCTGTCCAGGGTCAATGTTCGGAACATTTATGGCGCTTGAAAGAAGACCTTTTTCAAAGAAATCAATTATATTGCGGGCCGCTGAAATTGAGAAATTCTCTTCCGCTTCTCCGGTCTGAGCGCTCAAATCAGGCGTGATTACAGTCCGCGGATGTTTCAGAAGCGGCTGGATCATGTCCAGTCTTCGCTGCGAAACGTCAATAGCGGCGCAACTCAGAAGACCTGAGTCCAGCGTATCGGCAAGAGCGGTGATGTCCACGATGCCCAGGTCCGAGGTAATCACCAGAATGGCCCCTTTTTTCATCAGGCCGAAGGTCCTGGCGTTGAACAAACCCTTGGAGCCTTCAGTCAGGGGAATGTGAGCGGTAACAATATCTGATCCCGCCAGCATTTCCTCTATCGTAACCAGCTTCACTCCGGCTTGCTGCGCGGATTCCCTGCTAATGACAGCATCGTAACCCACCACATTCATCTTCAGGCCATGACAGGCTTTCCTGGCCACCATAATGCCTACCTGCCCCAGTCCCAGTATTCCCAGCGTCTTACCGGCAAGCTCAGCTCCCTGGAACTTCTTCTTTTCCCACTTGCCGGCTTTCATGGAGGCATCAGCAAACGGAATGTGCCGGCTGGCAGCCATTATCAGGGCTATGGTGTGTTCGGCTGCGGACACAGCGCTGACCCCGATTGAGGCCAACACTGCGATTCCTTTGACGGTGGCTGCAGCGACATCTATGTTGTCAACTCCGGCGCCGGCCTTGCCAAGGGCTTTAAGAGCCGACGAGTTCTCCAGAGCGGACTTCGAAACAACGGTCCTTGATCCCACTATCAGTCCGTCATAACGATTAATAACGTTAATCAATTCTTCCTGAGTAAGTTCAGGCCTGTAGTCAATTTCCAGACTTTCACAATTTTTCAGCAACTCCAGCCCGCTGTCATGAATGACATCCGAGACTAAAATTTTAGCAATCTTTGAACTAGCCATTCTTCCTAGCAAATTCCTTCATGAATTCAACAAGAGCCTTGACTGAGTCAGGCCCTACTGCGTTGTAAATTGAGGCTCTGCAGCCGCCAACCGATCTATGTCCCTTTAAACCCCCCAAGGAGTTTTTGGTGGCTTCCGATATGAACTTCTTCTCAAGATCTTCACTCGGGAGTCTGAAAGTGACATTCATCAGCGATCTGCTGTCCTTGTCGGCCGTTCCCCTGTAAAAACCGCTAGCGTCCATGTAGCCGTACAACAGGTCGGCTTTCTGCCGGTTTCTGGCCTCCATGGCTTTCAGGTCTCCTACTGTCTCTTCAATCCATTTCAGCACAAGATCGACGAGGTAAATGGCGATGCACGGCGGAGTGTTGTAGAGACTGTTTTTTTCTGCATGAGTCGTGTAGCGCATCATCGTGGGGATGTCTTTCGGACATCTCTCCAGCATGTCATCACGGATGATGACGAGAGTCACGCCGGAGGGCCCAAGATTCTTCTGGGCTCCGGCATAGATAAGACCGTGTGTGTTTATGTCAAACGGTTTGCACAAAATGTCCGATGACATGTCTGACACCAGGGGGGCCCCGTTTGATACAGGCGCGGCAGACCACTGTGTCCCCTTGATGGTGTTGTTTGACGTGTAGTGCAGGTAAGCCGCGTCGGCAGACGCCTCGTAGTTCTTGGGGATATAGCAGAAATCCCTGTCTGCGCTTGAAGCTATGACCTTGTGGGGTTTGCCTAACAGTTCGATTTCCTTGATTGCTTTCGTAGCCCACGTTCCCGTGTTGAGGTACTGTGCAACCTTGCCTGCCGGCAACAGGTTCATAGGGACCATGGCAAACTGTGTGCTGGCTCCGCCCTGAAGAAAGAGGACCTTAAAATTGTCTGAAGCGTTGAGAAGTCTTTTAAGGCGAGACACCGCATCGTTGATGACCTCTTCGAACAATGGTGATCGATGGCTTATCTCGGCAATGGACATTCCAGAGCCTTTGAAGTTAAGGAATTCCTCTTTGGCTTCTTCCAAAACCGTCAAAGGTAAAGCGGCGGGTCCCGGGTTAAAATTGTGAATTCTTTCAGACATGTCTCTCAACCTCCAGGCTACTTTGTCTTGCAAATTGACTTACACACAAGTTTGTAAATATACACGAGATAGCCATCAAGATTCAAGAAAAATACTATGAACCCATCCTGGGCGCTTTGATGAAATTGAATTGTGCAATGCGATGTGGCAATATGTAATCATAGTTATTAAACTCCTCGATGAAGGAGGGTCTGAATCATGCCGGATTTTGGCGCTTTAAAAGATAGACTTGGCGAAATAGTCCCATTCCTGATGATATTCGTCCTATGGATCGTTTTCAGTCTCTTGGGTTCCAGGATGCGTAATCGGGATACTGGCGATCAACAATCTAACGAATCATCACCGAGTCTCCAGGAAAAGTTCCTGGGAATGATATCAACCGGCGCTACCGGTGATGATTCTCAAAAGCAAGGCGCAAAATCCGACTTTGAACGTCTTCAAGCAAAGTCTTCCGGATCACTGACAACTGTCAAGGGCGCGCCTCCGGTAACTGCAAAACCCATCACTCCCAAATGGTGGGGCGCATGACATATTTTCCGGCCATTCGCCTGAAGCGCTCGACCAGGAGGACCTGGATTCCGTTGGTCATTACCGTCCTGGCGGTGGTGATTTTGTGGGGTCAGGCGCAGGCGCAGACTCAGCCGCAAGCGACTAAACCAACGGGTAGTGATGTTCCCTCGACCAAACAGGACTCAGGCTCGAAGAAAAACAGCGGGTCTGACGGAAATGGGGCATTGTCCTGGGAGATGCCGGGCAGGTTGTCCATTTACGATCTGCAATTAGGGGCAGCCGCCTTGGATGACGCTGACTGGAAATTCATGGGCGCTTCCCGAACTTTCAACGCCGGTCTGTATGGCGACCGCCTGACGATAATGGTTCGTTTTTCTTATAAGGCGACATCTTCAGAAATACCCTTGAAATTTGTAATAAAACTTCCGGACTCCAGGCAATATGAAGAGACCGTCAAGCTTCAGGGCAAGAATGGACATTACAATTATCAGTTTACGATACATAAACCTGAAGAGTTCCTCGGGGCGGGAATGATTTATATGTATTATGGATTCAACATAGTGGACGTCCTGGATTTCACCATCGTCCCGGGCGCCTGAAGACTTTCTTTGGTCATGGAAAATACCCCTAACAAGACACGGCTTGATTCCCTTCTCGTTGAAAAAAATTTCGTTTCTTCCAGGCAGCGCGCCCAGGCGCTCATCATCGCCGGACGAGTCTTCGTGAATGGTGTAAAATATGAAAAACCCGGTCGTGAGGTGGCCGTCGATTCATTCATCGAAGTAAAAGAGGATTTACCTTATGTCAGCAGGGGTGGACTCAAATTAAAGGCCGCGCTGGACAGCTTCAAGGTTAACGTCAAAGACCTTCAAATAATGGACGCTGGAGCCTCCACAGGCGGCTTTACCGACTGTCTCCTGCAACACGGCGCCGCTCGAATTCTGGCGGTCGATGTCGGTTACGGGCAATTCGCATGGAAATTGCGAACGGACCCTCGGGTTGTTCTTGTTGAGCGCACGAACATCCGTTATTTTGACAAGGCACTCATCCCCTTTAAACTCGACGCGGTTGTAGCTGACCTTTCATTCATTTCACTAAAACTGGTCCTGGAAAAGCTGCGTGAGTCGATACCCGTCGGCGCCTGGATGATAGTGCTGGTGAAGCCCCAGTTCGAAGTCGGAAGAGACGCCGTTGAAAAGGGTGGTGTTGTTCGTTCGCGTCCAAAAATGACGGCTGCGGTTGAAAATGTGAAGCGCTTTGCCGATGCAATCGGTTTAACACCGGCAGGATTGATTGAAAGCCCACTTAAGGGTCCAAAAGGAAACACCGAGTTTCTGCTCCATCTCATCCGCAAATTCTGATATTTTCACCATTTCAATTGAAAATTCAGGTCCATTTGAATAATATTCCCTCGGATAAACTTGCTTGTCGGCCATTTATACGGCCAAAATCACCCTGAAAGGCTATCTACATGTCATTTCCCGATATAGAAACTCAAATGCGCCACATCATGAGAGGTGTCGAGGAGATAATCCACGAAGAAGAACTACGCAAGATGATAGGCAAAAGCATAGAAACAAAACTTCCTATCAGGGTGAAGTTGGGTGTAGACCCTACTGCTTCCGACATTCACCTGGGGCACATGGTTACTATCAGAAAACTAAAGCATTTTCAGGATATGGGACATGTGGCAATATTCCTGATAGGAGACTTTACAGCACGCATCGGCGACCCCACCGAGAGAAACGAGGCCAGGCTGAGACTCACCAGGGAGCAGGTTTGGGACCACGCAAAGAACTACACTCGTCAGGTCTTCAAGATACTCGACGAGCAGAAAACGGAAATTCGTAATAACGGAGAGTGGTTCGATTCGATGTCGTTCGCCGATTGCCTCGATCTCGCCTACCGCTCAACTGTCGCCAGGATGCTGGAAAGAAACGATTTTGACAAACGATTCAGGGAAGGCAGCCCCATCAGCATCACTGAGTTCCTTTACCCCCTCATGCAGGGCTACGACTCTGTCGCCCTCAAATGTCATGTTGAACTTGGAGGCACTGATCAGAAGTTCAACCTGCTTTCCGGGCGTGACATGCAGGCGCAGTTCGGACAGGAGCCTCAAGTGGTCATGATGACGCCTCTTATCGAGGGACTCGACGGCGCCAAGAAAATGAGCAAGACCGAACGCAACTATATCGCCGTGGATGATTCACCAGAGGACATGTTTGGCAAAACCATGTCTATTAAAGACGAGCTAGTAGTGAAATACTTCACTTTACTGACCGATGTTGACCGGCAGGAAGTTCAAAAATATGGCCGCGCCCTGGAAGAAATGGAAGAGCATCAGGACAACAACGATCCTTTCCACCCCATGAGCGTTAAAAAGGCCCTGGCCAGGAGTATCGTCATTGAATACCATGGAACGGAGCAGGCCAGACAGGCTGAAGATCATTTTGAAAGAGTGGTACAAAGAAAAGAAATACCTGATGAAATTCCTCTTGTGACACTGACGAATCAGTCTATGGCCGCTTATGAACTCGTTTCCATGGTAGCCGACATATCCAAAGCAGAGGCTAAACGCCTTGCCCAGCAGGGTGGAATAAAAGTCGGCGGCGAAAAAGTCGCTGATCCGGCCTCAGAAATTCGCATTACCAGTGATGAAATCATCCTGCAAGTAGGCAAGCGCAAGTTTTTCAGGGTGAAATCAGGTTAAGCGTTCCGCAAATACACTTGATTTCATTTTTTCCAGAAAAAATTTCTTACTACATGCCGGGCGATGGCTGGGGCTGAGGTGAATCCGGGGCTGTCTATGCCTGCAAGGTGAATCAGGTTGGAGCAGACTCGGTCCCTCTGGATATAAAAATCGGGATAACCGTCCAGCCTGGCCTGGACTCCGCTGAAATTGGGGGACAGGTCTTCCGCTTTGAGTTGGGGGAAAAACCGGATCTCTCTGATAAATACTTCCGCCTCGGGCATGGGCGTCTGAAAATCATCTTCCCTGTTAACGGGAACGAGTTTGGGACCTACCATGAAAGTGTTTCCAATCACGTGGCGCCCGTTTTCATAATCGAACATCGGTGTGATGTGGACTCCCACCGTATGTTGGAGCCCGAAAGGCGTCTGGACGGTCTGCGGCGCAGGGTAGACGTTCAGGCCGTTCAGGTATAGTTCCGGTCTTGAGGTTCGGTAAAATTTCATGGAATCACCCCGGATGAGCGCTGCCTTCAGCGGAAAATCGCCGTCTATCATCCTGGCGAGGTTGACCGCGTGAACCCCGCCCGAGTTCAATATTACCCGGGGCGCTATCCATTCCGTGGCGCCGTCCCTGTAGCGAATCTTCATCAAGGCCCTCTTTCCATCAGCTTTCAGTTCTACGACCTGCGTTGAAGTCATGAACTGAACCCCTTGGTTGGAGGCTAGAAAATAGACCTGGCGCAAAAGTGAGGTCGGTTCGAATATGCCGGAGGTTGGTATATGCAGCGCAGAACGAGCCGTGACATTCGGTTCAAATTCCCGGACTTCCCGACCCGAAATCCTGCGCACCCCAGGGATCCCGAATTCCATCGCTCGACTTAAATACTTCTCCAGTTCAATTTCTTCCGATTCGTTTAGAGCAACCATCAGTTTGCCAACTTTGAAGAACGCCAGGGAATACTTTTCGCAGAATTGTTCCCAAAGACGGTTGCCCTCAACACAGAACCGGGCTTTCAGCGGCCTGGTGGAAACATCATAATTCAGGCCTGCATGATTGACGCCTGAATTTCGCGAGGACTGGTTTTCCCCCTGAGTTATGCCCTCGTTTTTCTCAAACAGGAAAATGTCAGATTCTGATCTGGAAAGTTCATAGGCCAGCCAACAGCCGACTATTCCACCACCGACAATTGCGACATTGATTTCATCAGTCATTGAGAGGTGTATCCCCAAATGATGCTAGAGACTACGGGCCCAAAAATTAAAGGGCCGGCGTCTGATTCATGATTATTTAGATTGCTGGAGTTGTGCTGGAACCGGGTAGATCGACTCGGGCCCAACCCCGCTATCATCACATAGGGTTCCATGATAACGGGGAATTGAGTGGCCTGAAAAGAAAAAAAACATTTGGGAGGAATTTGAGGGCCTAACGGGTGAATCTTAAGCAGCCTCGGTCAGGGCATCCCTTGAAAAATGCAACTGGTTAATCTTCCAACGGTCATTAATCTCGCGAAGCACTGCGGTCAATCTTATTGGTATCGGATCCGATTCAGCGCTATCTCTGAATTTTATAGCGCCCTCACCCACAAAAGTCGCCATGATCCTGTAGACAGACACTTTGCTCCACAAAACCTCCAGTTCCACCTCTGTCGATTTGCTGAAATCATCCTCCAGATGGCGCCTGGTCTCCTCTCTATTTGAGACCTTGGTCCCATCTAATCCGTAGCCTAGAAAGTTCTCGTCAAAATAGAAGTTGGATAGGGTTAATTCCACATCACGCTCATTAAATGCGTTGAGCATGTTCATGATGGTCTTCTGAATCTTGGCTCCTGTTTCAGCGCTCACGGTCCCCTCCTGGACTAATACAACACGCCTTTTTTCTGGACTGGTCTTAGAATGACTGAACTGCCGGGTTAGAAAAACCCCGCTATTATGGAATCTTGGCCCCAAGAGTTTCTAGGGCGAATTTCCTACCACTAGACTCATTGATGACTTATTCAAAGCTGTATAATTCTTATGACTGATTACTATCATCGATTCAGTTTTTTACAAAAGAAAAAAATCTGAACATCAATTAAATGTTTGCTCAACAATCCAGATTGCCGGCCCTGCAACGACTGAAACTGTTTTTTGTTTATAAGCTTCGTTTATTAGGACTACTTTTATTTGCCTCTCTCAGAGCTTATATTCTCCTTACATGTACCGCCATTCACCCAGCTTGGGAGTCAAGATGACACAGAGGTGGCTCCATTTGTTGACAGATAGTTTGTTTCTGGTATAGGGCCATGCAAATTCCTTTATTGTGGAGTACAGGACCCAGAACTGGGACATGCTCCAGATGGACACGTTATGGTTGGGGGAGTACCGCTAATCTGACACCAGGTCGGGGGACTGCTTTGTGACACGTCTGGCGGTATGCCTCCGATATACAGCTTATAATTAGTCGAATTAATGGTCTTCTGACAAATAGTGGGGGGATTAAAGTTGTCGGGCGGAAACTGTTTACACTC
>CAZGVM010000012.1:31167-31714 GCA_964528855.1 uncultured Desulfomonile sp.
CAGCTGTCAGATGTTGATGGGTACTGGCATTGCGGGCAGCCCGAAGGGTAGACGTAAGGGTTTGTTGAGTTACCACACGCACAGCAAACTATAGCAGGTGACCCCGAGTCTGGCATAATCTCACCGGCATAATTGAAACCAGCATTTAAACTAATGTCATAGGTATCCTGATAGACTTGTAGGCCTGCATTATAATTACACATGTTAATTTCAAAATTTGTAGCCACACAAGGGGTATCAGGTTGGCAGCCGGCGCTAATAGCTACAGGCTCATATCCTTGTGTGCAGGGAAAATTTATCACCAATGAACTAGACGCCCCCAAAGTGGTACTTATCATCGAACTAGTGGCCGAAGTCCAACCGGGAAAACTACTTGGCAAGCTATATCCTCCAAGGGTGGTCTGTCCATTCATTTGAAAGTTCATATACAGCGTGATTTGATTATTTGTTTGGTTATATACTGTAATAGTCTGGGTGCATAAACAGTTCTGCGCCCTTGCCCCGACAATCGCTGATGTAGCTGCTTGAGTAGTATGTTTCCAGTTCC
>CAZGVM010000013.1:0-4899 GCA_964528855.1 uncultured Desulfomonile sp.
TCCCGCAGATTTATATTTACACGATCTATAATCCTGTTTATCAACTCATCCAGTTTAGTCATGTCTAGCTCAGCTCCAGTTTTTTTTAAAATGCCGAAATGCGCTTCCACCAAAAGCCAGGACGGATCGACCAGAATGGAACCAGGGAGCAATGAAACAAATCGCTACTATACGAATATTTCAGATGTCCATGACGAAATCAACCAAAATCTTCATTTTTTGTTTTATTATGTTCCACATTGTTTTATTTTACCTTACTGTTTTACGGGCCATTTATTGATCCTTTTTATTTCCTGATTTCCTTGAATAAAAAAAAATCTGTTGATAAACTTGTGCTTCGTGGAAATAAAGCTCCGTCAGCTTTAAAAACCAGTGTAAAAAACCTTTTTCAGGGGGGAACAATGTTGGCTCAAGTTTACGCCGGCGCATTACTAGGAATAGACGCCTTTTCCGTCCGTGTCGAAATTGACGTTCAAGTTGGCTTACCTGCCATTGTAATGGTCGGACTTCCGGACAGCGCCGTCAAAGAGAGCGCAGCCCGGGTAAAATCCGCCATCTCAAACGCCGGTTATCCTTTCCCTGCCCGTAGGATAACGGTTAATCTGGCTCCTGCAGGTTTACGCAAGGAAGGCTCGGGTTTTGACTTACCGATAGCGGTCGGGATACTGGCCGGCCTCAATCTTATGCCTCCAGTAAATCTGGAGCATTACTTGATAGTCGGTGAACTGTCTCTGGATGGTGGGGTAAAGGCGGTCAGGGGCGTATTGTCATTCGCCATAGCTGCAAAGAAGATGAAACTGCGTGGAGTGATTGTGCCACAACCGAACGCAGTTGAAGCGGCCATTGTGGAAGGCGTTGAGGTCATTGGAGTGAGTTCACTCCTGGAAACCACAAGCTTTCTGGGAGGACAGCTGGAAATCGCCCCTTCTGTAGTGCCCAAACAGGATGATGTGGATTTCAACCAACTTTATTCGGTCGATTTTTCGGAGATCAAAGGACAGGATTACGCAAAACGCGCTATCGAGGTTGCAGCCTCCGGCGGACACAACGTGTTGATGATAGGCCCTCCAGGGTCAGGTAAGACCATGATTTCACAGCGTATTCCCACAATTTTGCCAGAACCGGTGTTTGAAGAAGCCTTAGAGACTACTCGAATTTATTCGGCGGCCGGATTGTTGGGGGGCAACGGAGCCATGATGATGAGACGTCCTTTCAGATCTCCACACCACACCGTCTCTGACGCAGGTCTCATAGGCGGTGGAATGACGCCACGTCCCGGTGAGGTCTCACTAGCTCACAACGGTGTTCTTTTTCTGGACGAGATGCCGGAATTTCGTAAAAATGTTCTGGAGGTTCTCAGGCAACCGCTGGAAGACGGAGAAGTGACTATTTCCAGAGCGCAGATATCCATCACCTTTCCCGCACGCTTCATGCTTATTGCGGCTATGAATCCATGCTCTTGCGGTTACCGCGGCGACCCCAAACACTCCTGTCAATGTTCACAGCAATTGATACAAAGGTATTGGGGAAAAATTTCAGGCCCCTTACTGGATAGAATTGATATTCACATAGAAGTGCCGGCAGTTGAGTGGAAAGACTTAACTGAAGTCACAGACGGAGAAAGTTCCATGAAAATCCGTGAACGGGTCAACAGCGCCAGGAAGATACAATTGCAACGATTCTCCAGGACTTCAATATTCTGCAATGCCCAAATGAAAGCAGGCCTGATTAAAAAACATTGCGATCTGGACGCCTCCTCGCTGAAACATCTTGAAAAGGCGGTGGACAAACTCGGATTGTCTGCCAGAGCTTATCACCGTGTATTGAAAATCGCCAGGACCATCGCTGACCTGGACAGCGCTGATCGGATACAGAATCATCATGTTTCAGAAGCCATCCAGTACAGAACCCTGGATAGGCGATATGGATGAATTTCAGGGTAAACCCGGTAAGCAAAAATCGCCTCGAAAATTCTGATCCGGGTTATCAAATAACGGCGACAGAAATCTATAAACCACCAACCTGTCAATAGGGTTCAAGGTTATCTGAACAGCTCAAGATCCTGTTCGGTTATGGTTTTTTTGTCCCGAATGTAATTTACCAGCAAATCTCTGATAATTAGTCCGGAATTCAACTGGTTGTGAGCTCTTTCTTTAAAAATTGAGTATCCGTCACCACCAACGGACAAAAACTCGCTGACCGCCACTGAATATTGTTTGGACGGATCAAACCTCTCTCCCCGTATTTTATGAATCTCAATCTTACCATCGATGGCAGAATATTCCATGCCATAACTTTGAAGTTTGCCTCCACTTCCCTGAGGCAAGTCTCTGCTGTTCTGAAGCAAAGATTTTATGTCCGCACCAGTGAGATTCATTTTCACTATTGCGTCATCAAATGGCAAAGCGCCATATACATCGCTAATCGTAATAACTCCCTGCTTTAATCCGCCCCTGACTGCTCCTCCGTTTATAATAGCAACATCAGCTCCGACGCTTCTGGCCATGACCCCAGCTATCAACCTGCAGAGATCACTGGGACTGTCAGAACGCACCACGCTTCTTGAGCCATCCAGGGCCACATCAGTCACTCCTACAGGTTGCTGCAGTTGGGGCCCCATTTTTCCCCTGTAGTCATCGATTAGTCCGGCGATCTTTTTATCTTCCCTGATAGTGGCGTCCAGAGGAATTAAATTTCCGGTGTATGAAGCTATTTTCCCGTCCTTGAAATCGATGTCCAGTTTACCGACAAACTCTGCATACGCCGACGCCTGGCAAATTATTGTATCCGCCACTGAAACCGGTTGTTCCAGTTTCGTGTGAGTATGCCCGCCAATTATGACATTAATTCTCGGGCAGGAAGCAGCAAGCATTTTGTCTTCCTTGAAACCAATATGAGTCAACGCTATAACCAGACAACCCCGGGGAGCATTCCTGAGGACTTCATTGCCGACAGTAACCGGGTCGAGAAATTGTAAACCTTCAACATTTCGTGGATTGGTTGTAACTGGCGTGCGAATGGTAGTTAACCCCATTATAAAAACACAGTGCCGTCCCTCGTCAAACTGCTTAATCACATAGGGCTCGAACAGTCTCTCTCCCTTTGCATCGAATATATTTGCGCTAAGAAGAGGAAAGTTCATTTTCGGTTTAAGCTGGGTCATGAGGTTCGGAATCCCGTAATCGAACTCATGATTCCCAACCACCATGGCCGTAAGCCCGATGGTATTTAACAGATCAACTCCCATGGACCCTTTAAAGACCGTTGAGTAACTCGTTCCCGTCAACAGGTCACCGGCCAACAGTAAAATAGTATGCCTGCCTTCTCTTGTGTTTTCTGCCTTCACATCGGCAATTACGCTCTGGGCCTTGGCGAAACCACCCTGAACGCCTGAACCGTCTTTGAGCGTCTGTGCGCTGTAGTGAGCATGGGGATCGTTCATGTAAAGAATTGTAAGTTTTAGTGTTTCAGATTGCGCACAGGCATTGTTGAGATGAAAGCCCACGCCTAGGTGACATAATATCCATACTATTAAGACTTTTAATAAAACCCGTTTGGCTGGTGAAAGCATTTTTACTCCCTCTTCAGTAAGTGGAATAAATAAAAGAAGCCGGTCAAGGAATGGGTGGGTGAAACAGTAAGGCGACACAGTCGCAGTTTTAGGTTGGTAATGGTCGGGGTGGCCAGATTCGAACTGGCGACCTCGTGCTCCCAAGGCACGCGCGCTAACCAGGCTGCGCTACACCCCGTACGTTCGAGTAAGCAACTGAACTTGCAATTATAGGCTCATGACTCATTTATGACAAGAAATATTTTCACCACAGAAAAGATTTGAATTTACAGAAGTCAAAACCGTGATAGCTCTTGTCAACAGGAACTTATGGTTCGTCGAAGCTCAGGTTTCTTAATTCCTGGAACAGTTTTTTCATTGCGTTAGAGCGATGACTGACAAGGTTTTTTTCGTCCTTGCTCATCTGCGCGAAGGTAAGCCCTGAAGGTTCATAAAAAAATATTGGGTCGTAACCAAATCCGTTTGATCCTCTGGGCTCATTTATGATTTTTCCGGAACATTCGCCCCTGATAACAAGTTCATCACCGTCCGCTGCAACGAGTGCAAGCACACAAACAAATTTTGCTCCACGTTGTTCATAGGCGACTCCATTGAGTTCCTCAAGGATTTTCATGTACCTAGCACTATCGGGGACATCAGCGCCCGAGTACCGTGCAGAAAAAACCCCAGGCCGCCCATTCAACGCGTCCACGCACAAACCGGAGTCATCTGCCAGGCTGGGAATTCCCGTATGGGTAAATGTTTCCCGGGCTTTTTTCAAGGCGTTTTCTTCAAAGGTAAGCCCGTCCTCTATTACCTCCGGTGTCCCCTCAAAGTCGTTAAGATTCAGGAATTCTATTGGCAGTCCCTGCGCCAGTTCGTCTATTTCCTTCATCTTGCCTGCGTTTTTTGTGGCGACGACAATCTTGTCAGGCATGCGCTTCATTTAGACCATTCCCTTTTGCTCTGTTTCATGTGGCGAAAGCCTTCTTTTTTAGCGCAAGACTAGCCTGGTAAGGATTGGAATGTTTTGAGACTATTTCTTCAACAATTTCTTCAAAAGCGGCGGCCCCACCTACCCTGGCCAAGGCTTCTTCCACTACGTTATCCTTGAAGAGATCCAGGAGTTGGTTCCTGATTCTTGATCGCTTTCTCTGAACCATTCCGCTTCTTCCCATGTCATCCAGAAAAGCCCGGTGTTCAATAATTGCCTGATAAACTTCATCCACACCAGATTCGGTTACAGCTACAGATTGTATCACAGGGGGATGCCAGCCTGGAGAGTTGTAACGGTCTCCCGATATGTTCAGCATGGATTTGATTTCACGGACAGTTTTTGCTGAACCCTC
>CAZGVM010000013.1:4909-12903 GCA_964528855.1 uncultured Desulfomonile sp.
TCTGCCTTGTTGACCACAAATATATCGCCTATCTCCATCAGACCTGCTTTTATAGCCTGTATATCGTCTCCCATTCCCGGAATTGTTACAAGCACAGTAGTGTCGGCGCTGTGGACTATATCGACTTCATCCTGCCCCACACCTACCGTCTCGACGATTATTACGTCCTTGCCCATGGCATCGAGAACCACAATCGAGTCGGCCGTAGATCTAGTCAACCCCCCGAACTTGCCCCTGGTTGCAAGCGACCTGATAAACACACCATCGTCCAGGAAATGCTTCTGCATCCTGATACGATCCCCGAGGATAGCGCCTCCGGAAAAGGGACTGGTCGGATCTATGGCAAGAACCCCGACCGTTTCGCCTGCTGCCCGAAATCGTGCCACCACCCTGTCTACCAGAGTAGACTTCCCCACTCCGGGTGATCCGGTAAATCCGATGATGTGAGCATTGCGGGCATGGCTGTAAAGGATGGCCAGATCACCTATGACGTCGGGGTCGCCATCGTCAATTCGACGAATCAATTTCGCTACAGCGCGCACATCTCCTTTTAAAACTTTTTCTATGCTCAATTAATTCCTCTTGAACCTAAAAGTATATCGATATGAAATCGTTGCCCGCATCAACTCCATGAACTGATTTACCCGACAACCATTGGTAGGAGGGACTGCGCCAATTGTCAACTAGATTCGCAGATGGATGAGCGCATTGGCCATATTTCGTGATTTCCCTCAAACAAATTGGAAAAAGTCTCAATGATGATGTAAAATGGTTATTTTTAAAGAAAAGGTCTTCAACAGATGTCACAGCTTTTTGAACAATTCCTCGGGTCCAGTCCAGGTTTACTGGTAGAACTAATTGAATCCGCAACATCCCCCTACGTGGTCAAGACCTCGGAAGGCTTCCAGTTTCTGATCAGTTCCGAAGATTTTAACAATTTTTACAGACCGCTCGGCGACAAAACGCCGGCCAGGTTCACAAACCTCATAACCGAACCCGAAACTGGCCTCATCAACACCAATGTCATTCTTCCCATCATGGATATGATCCGGCATTTTGAAACTGCTTTTCACGATTTCACGAAGGCCCGGTCATTTCTAAGATGGTCAGCAAAAAAAATTCCTGAGCGCTCGGACGATTTTGTGGATAAGGCGCGTAAAAGGATTGAAAAGGAAGCCAGGTCACCGCATTTGATTTCGGATGAAGACTTGTTAATGCTTACAGCGCTTGATCAAAAGACCCTCGCTCTGTTGATTAGCGACACCTGTGCAGAGATTCTGTGGCCAGTTGGCAAAACATCTGAACGCGAGACGGCAAATCTCGGTATTGTGCCCGAACCGCTTTCAGAGAAGCAACGCAAACCCAGGCCGGAGAAACCAGCCAAAACTTCAGTGCCTAGAATGAAGAACGTCGAGTTCAGTGTCGATGGAGACGTGCTCACCGTAACAGTTGATCTTACAAAGGATTTTGGTCCTTCCAAATCGGGACGTAACAATATTGTGGCGACCACCGAGGGTAACAAAACCCTTCCCGGCAGAGACGAACGAATAGGTATGACGGTTTATAGGGAGATCGATCCCAAACTAGTAAAAAGAGGAGCCAAAGATTCTTTCAAAAACCTCAGGATGCAGGTTGAAGACAATAAATTAATAATTTACGTGGATTTGACTCAAGCGGTAGGCCCATCCAAATCGGGAAAAAACATCATAATCTCGTCTACCGGAGGAAACCAGCTTGTTTTTACACGACAGGAGAAAATTGGATTGAACGTTTACAGGCCATTGTGAGGAACATTTTTCGCTCATCCATTTTGATCCTGACTTAATCGGCGTTATTGGCAGTATCCAAACCTTGCTTTTACTCGGCAGGCGTTTTACATATTTATATATGTGAATGAAAATAAAGTTTGTGGGTTCTATAGCTAGGAGGCTTAAAAATGTTTGTATTCGGAACAGCGGATGACGTTTTCGCAATGGCTGTAAGAGTTGAAGAGAACGGGAAGACTTTTTACACCGGCGCTGCTGAATTGGCAAAAGACCCGGCGGCAAGAAACCTGTTTAGTGATCTTTCAGCGATGGAGGCAGGCCACATACAAGCTTTTAAAGCTTTGAGGGCCAGCTTGCCTGATTCTGACATATCAAACATTGTCTGGGACCCCGAAGGTCTTGCAGAGAGCTATCTGCAGGCCACAGCGGATACTCACATATTTACACTTGAGGCCGCACAGACCAGACTCGAGAAGGTCAAAACTCCGTCCGAAGTATTCGATATGGCTATTCAATTTGAGAAAGATTCGGTAGCGTTTTTTGTCGGTATGAAGGAACTGCTCCCGGATGTCTCCGGTAAAAGTGAAGTCGATAAATTGATAAAGGCGGAAATGGAGCATATAAAGATGCTCTCGATAGCGTCAAAAAATTTCTCTGAAACCGGAGTAGCCGGAATAGCATGACGGGATAAATAAAAAAGGCTTGAAACCGATCTAATGTTTCAAGCCTTGTCATGCTGCATTAACAAATCATGCCCGTCCCATATTATTTTGCTCTCAGGGTCGCTCCTATCCTGTCGCCTTTCTTGGGACCTTCCAGTATTTCAACAGTCGCAAAACATTTCCCCCTGTCATCACCAATGCACGAAAGGACCATGCACTTTACCGGAACGTCCTCGTCCATCATCGTAATCACATCTCCACGCGCTATCAACTGGCTGCCCGGAAGCATAGCATGTTTCTTTTTCGGTTTTCTCATGATTAGCCCATCAAAAATAGTTATTAAAAATTAGAGCCTGTCCAACTGACCTGTGTCCAGATTCCCTTCAGCTCTAATCGGTATCTTCCCAGCCGCTACCCCTGCATCTGAATTCCGAACCGATGATGGAAGGCTATCCCCAGCCAGGGAAGCTCCTCGTCCAGCGACTGTCGAACAACCAGACATTGCTGCAACAAGTATCAACAAAAGGAATAGAAGTTTCATGGAATGACCTCTGCCTGGAAGTCACCCTCACTCCTGCCCGATTGTAATCATAACACTCCTGTCACGTCAAGTCTTTGTGGTGGAACCTGACACGCCAACCAGTTGAAATCACCGGAGTAAATACAATCACACCTGCAATACTTCAAAGTATTATGGCTATGTATCTAGCAAATATCAAGCTTTACTTTAATAATTCAGAGCTTTTTTTGCTATTGGGTTTATAAATTGACAAGTTTCTGAAAAAAGGATTCCACTTTCGATTCCATGTCAGACGCCTCAAGCGGCGAGTCATGCGTATAGCCGACGAGGTGTAGCGCTCCGTGTATGGCAAGGTAGAGCAACATCTCGTCTGTGGAATAATCCAGTTCGTCTGCGTCCTTGATAACTCTCTGGGCGCAGATTACGACATCACCCAGCAGGTAAGGGTCGGCGGATATTTGTTTGGCCTCAGCCTGAGAGAATGCCAGGACATTGGTATCCCCCTGTTTTCCTCTGTAGGCAAAGTTAAGCTCGGCCATTTTTCCGGAATCGACTATGACTGTGGAAATTCTGGTCTGCTCATTACATCCCAACTCTCTTAATATTAACTCCATTTTCGTCTGGAATTTTGTCAAATCCAATTCTAGGGATGTCTGTTGATTGTCTATTAAGACTTCCATTCTGTTTTTCCTGGGGCTGATTTTCTGTCGGGTAATCTATTCTTGAGTGAAGAATGCCCTGGAGTGATCTAACCAGAGCTTTAACCACTGCGTTGATGTCTTTGAGGGTAAGTGTAGATTGGTCGAGTTGTCCATCGTTAAACATCCCCATGACTAGGGCATGGACTCTTTTCTGAACATTCCCCGGGCTTGGGTCAGTAAGAGTGCGTGTGGCGGCTTCCGCAACATCAGATAGCATGACCAGAGCGGCTTCCTTGGATTGGGGCAAAGGTCCGGGATAACGATACTTGTCCTGAGTAACAACCTGATGCGATTTCTCAGACCTCTCCAGAGCCTTGTTGTAGAAAAACTTGATAAGGCTTGTGCCGTGGTGCTGCTGAATGATGTCCACAATTGGAGCGCTGATTTTATATTCTTTGGCTTTCTCCACTCCGTTCTTGACGTGCGAGACCAATATGAGAGCGCTCATGGTAGGCTCCAGCCTGTCGTGCGGGTTAATACCCCTTACCTGATTCTCCACAAAATAGGTCGGCTTTGTGGTCTTGCTGATTTTTCCAATATCGTGGTAAAGCGCTCCAACCCTCGCCAGCAACGGGTTTGCCCCGATAGCCTCGGCTGCGGCTTCTGCCAGGTTTCCGACTACCATTGAGTGATGATAGGTTCCTGGAGCTTCTAGGGCCATTCGTTTCAACAGTGGATGATTCAGGTTGGCTATTTCCAGAAGTTTTATATTTGTGGTGTAGCCTAGGGGTTCTAAAAGTGGAGCCAGTCCGGAAACCAACAATCCTGAAAGCACTCCTCCGAGGAACCCCAAGCCGATCTCGTAAGCGTCCTGAACTGTGTTCATGTTGCCCAAGGCCATCTTGATTCCCAGAATCGACAACATATTGACCAGCCCGACAACCAGTCCGGCAGTCAGCACCTGAGTTCTTTCCGTAACCTTGCTCACCCCGTGAAGGCCAACTATTCCAGAAATGAGATAAAAGCAGAAAAGGTAGATGTCGCCTTCCACTGCGATGGTGGCGACCACCGAGCTCAGAACGGACAATATGAACGCTATCCTGGGCTCAACCATTAAAGACGCCAGCATTGGCGCTGTGGCAATAGGCGCCGCAAAAAGAATTGACCTGGCGTTGACGGAACTGGTTGCGGATGCGAACAGAACTGACAGGGAAGATGTGAATTTTTCCAGCACTATTGCGCCGATTATAAGGATACAGAAAAGAAGAGCGTCTTTGATGGCGTCCTTCGACCTTCCAAGATAAGTCCTTGAGAAATAGAAGCTGACCATGGTCATAATAACCAGCAGTAACGAAAACCCAGCTATAATTACGTATGTGCTGTATGCCGGGTGAGCCTTGCGCAATCCGTCCAGCTTACGTAAATGACTCTCGTTTACAGGCTCTCCATCCTTGACTATTTGCTCTCCCTTTACAACCTGAAAAAAGACAGGCTTTACTGAGGCGAGGGCTTCCTGTCTGAGAGCGGATGTTTTTTCGCGATTGTAGGTCAGGTTTACATTGATCAAGTCGGTTGCAATCTTTTTGGTCGATTGAGACAGGACAGAGTCATCATAAGGGTCAATTTCTTCTGCGTTGATTAAATCTACAGCTTCTTTGAGATCGTAGATCGTAGACAAATCCTTCAGTGGTTCGAGCTTGTCCTTGGACTTGGTTTTGATTAAAATCCCCTGTTTTGCGTCACGCATCAGCAGTTCACGGCTCAGCACAACCCCTCTCAACAGCATGGGAACTACCAAAGATCTTAAATCCCTCTCAGACCTTGCATTGAATCCGGAATTCTTAAGGGCCACAAAGCTGGACTGAGACACATTCGTGCCGAGTAAGGCTTCGAACCGAGCCTTTAAAGCGGCGTCATCCAGGGGCTGAAATGGTTTTGCGGGGGCAGGCCTGGCGTCTGATTGCGCTTTACCCTCACGCGCCCTGTCTTCTTCCACCGCCCGATTCTCCTCCTCCGCTGCCTGGTAATCCCTCATGAAAGTGAAGGCGCTGGATATCTTCGCCTGGACATCGTGAACCATTTCCTCATCAAAATCATAAACAGGCGGCGCAGAACGTAGGACCTCGTCGCGATTCTTGTTTGTAGCCGCCTCATCAATGACTTTGAATGTAATTGGGGAAATAATTGTTTCTTGTGATGGTTCTCCAACTACAAGAGCGCCAACGTGGTAAGACTTGGGAGCCATCATGAAGGCGGCGATAATAGAAGCGGCCATCAGGAGCAACCTGAGTTTCCACTTCTCTTCCGTAAATTTGTAAACCCATGCGGGAAGTCTTCTGGCAGCAACTTTTTTAGCTGAACCCAGACGATCCCTGAATTTTTCCGACGAGCCAGCTTTCTGCTGCCCCTTGCTTTTGTCCAAAGACTCAGGCATAATCTGTTCTATCTCCGACTTCTTGCGCCGTTTCCCATCTTCTCGTAAGCTTTGATTATTTCCTGGACCAAGGGATGCCGGACTACGTCCTGATCAGAAAATAACATGAATGAAATGCCTTCAATATCTCCCAAAATGTCTTTGGCTTCAACCAATCCGGATTTCACGCCATCCGGCAGATCTATCTGAGTTATGTCGCCGGTGATTACCGCTTTTGATGAATAACCCAATCTGGTCAAAAACATTTTCATTTGCTCAGACGTAGTATTCTGGGCTTCATCCAGGATCACAAATGAGTCATTTAGAGTTCGGCCTCTCATGAAACCAAGAGGCGCCACTTCTATGTCACCTCTTTCGATCATTCTGGATGCTTTGTCAAGATCAATCATATCATGAAGAGCGTCATACAAAGGTCGCAGATATGGGTTGACTTTTTCGTACAGGTCTCCAGGAAGGAACCCAAGCCTCTCTCCGGCTTCCACCGCCGGTCGTGTGAGTATGATCCTGCGTAGCTGCTTTTTCGTGATGGCGGCCATTGCCATTGCCATCGCCAAATAAGTCTTGCCCGTTCCAGCCGGTCCGATTCCAAAAACAATATCCTTTGATTGTATGGCCTGAACATAGGCTTTCTGAGTCCACGTCTTCGGGGTAATTGGTTTCTTGCCGACCGAGGTAAATACGGTTTCTCGCAACAAGTCCTTGAGCTTCGAGGAAGGATCCCTGAGAAGACTCCTGACACCCTGGTCTATATCCGCAGGGTTGATAGGATAAGCTTCACGCGCCAAAGAATATAATTGCTTCAGCAGATTCTCCGCTGTTTCATCACGATTTGATTCACCCCTGATGCTTACCGAATTTCCTTTGATCGATATCTCGACGTCCAGACGCTTTTCAATCTGCTTGATGTTCTTGTTGAGATCACCAACAAGGGCCTGAAATGCCCCAATATCGTCAAAACTGATCCGGCGCGGAACTCTGACGTCTATACCTGAAACACTGGATTCCAATCAGCCTCCGTGTGCCAGACTTAGTGATCTGCAGCCACTTTCTGGCTATAAAAAACTTCTTGATATATATAATAAAACAAAAGGTTCAAAATGTGCAATGCCATCTACGGATGCGATTCTGAATTAGGGGAAGACTATTTCAATGAGCGGCTTTAACAATGAAGAGGAACCAGGAAAATCTTTTTTGCGTATGCTGGAGTTGATCAGGCAACTGAGATCGGAAAACGGCTGTCCCTGGGACAGGAAACAAACGCTCCAGAGTTTTCACCCGTTTGTGCTCGAAGAATATCACGAACTTGTTCACGCAATTCTCGAAAATGACGTCGAAGCGATGGTGGATGAGGCCGGAGATCTCATCTTCCTGGTAACCTTCATTTGTTACATGCTCGAGCAGACGGCTGTCACTTCAGTCACAAAGGTTCTTGAGGGTAGCATATCAAAAATGACCTCACGACATCCCCACGTATTCGGAGACGCAGAAGTCAGAAATGCCCAGGATGTCATTGATAACTGGGCAAAAATCAAGGCGTCGGAAAAATTGATACAAAATCGCAATTCGACCCTTGATGGGATACCGAGATCGGCCCCCGCCCTGACCCGTGCCCAGAAAATAACCTCGAGA
Organism: uncultured Desulfomonile sp.; assembly: GCA_964528855.1. GTDB lineage: Bacteria > Desulfobacterota > Desulfomonilia > Desulfomonilales > Desulfomonilaceae > CAITZA01. Next base: position 12,562 of record CAZGVM010000013.1, read on the forward strand.
GCGGCTAAAGTCGGCTTCGACTGGCCTGGTGTCGAGGCCGTCTTCGAAAAAGTCTATGAGGAACTGTCTGAACTAAGGCTGTCCATAGAAACAGCAGACCAGGACTCTATCAAATCAGAAATTGGAGACGTTCTTTTCTCAGTGGTAAATCTGGCAAGACACCTGTCGGTTAACAGCGAGTCAGCGCTAACTTCGGCCAATCACCGCTTCGAAAATCGCTTTCATTACATTGAAGATAAACTCAGACAATCCGGGTCATCAGTGAATGAAGCGTCTCTGGAAGAAATGGACGGACTCTGGGATGAAGCAAAGTCAACTTTAGGTTGATCAAATCAATATTTC
>CAZGVM010000013.1:12913-13167 GCA_964528855.1 uncultured Desulfomonile sp.
CCGGCGCCCTTGGAGCTTCAAGCGCACATTAATTGTGTCCGCCATGCAGGCATCCTGGGTAGGACAAGATTTTACGTTTTTAGTGGCATGTGGCGCAGGACGAACTGGTGCATCCCGAGCAGCTTGACTTGCCTGATCCTGAAGTTTTGAAGTCTCCAGCTCCACTTTTAAAACTGCAGCACGACATCATTCGGTCAACCTTACCGCCGCAGGCCGGGCAAACTACTTCCTGCGACCCAAAAACAAGTGTCTCG
>CAZGVM010000013.1:13177-29077 GCA_964528855.1 uncultured Desulfomonile sp.
ATATCGGCATCAATAATCCTCCCACACAATGTCTACAGATAAAAATGCGCTCATTTTTTATATTATGCAAGTGTTGCTTTGAAAGGTGCGAACAGGACTCAAACGCTTATCCCATGGAAACTTTTTATCAGACTGATTGACCAATTCTCGAGAGAGATTCACATGCTGCAGTGGAGCAAAACCAATTTGCGGAATTCAGTGTAAAGGAAAATAGTTTATCGTCTTGCCATCTACAAATGTGAGCGTGCTCCCTCTCTTGGTTTCCACATAACGCGCCGGAGAAAATCTGTTTTTATCGGCGATCCTGGTTTGCTCCACAGGATTGTCAGGATCCACTCTTCTCCACTCCCTTTTGCCATCCTCATACTGCATTGAGAATACACCGTTTGGCGCCACATCCGTCACAAACGCTGTTCCGGTAGTCGCGATTTTTCCACCGCACGAGTTGTTGACAATTGCGACCAGAAGCCCCATGCAAATCAGCAAACTTTTGACCGATGTTTTCAAAGAGTCTCCATCTAATAAGCAAACCCGTCGAAAACAATTTTAACATGACCGAAAGTCAGCCGTCAATGTAATTTATTAATTCGGAAAGCTTAGATAATTTATATCAATTAGATTATCACCATTTACCCGAAGTAACTTTTACCCATATTTCCGCAAAAAGGGCCCAGACGATGTTGAATCCTATCACGAAAAGTGGCGTAGAGGGACCGAGTTCCAAACCGAAGAACCCTTTGTTGACCATGTAAGGAAAGATCACCAGTAGTTGAAACATGGCTGGAGCGAGAGCGAACACCACAATTCTCACAGGCGGCATGGAACGAAAATACGGCAGTAAAAACAGAAATCCCCAAAGCCCACCCCACACCAGTCTTTGATATATCCATTGATAAATGCCGGGGGGCGACATCATCACCTGCAGTTTGTAACCGGAAGCGACAGCCCATCCGTAATGTGAAAAAAGAACCACGGTCAGGCTGTTCATGATTGCGCCAAAAACGCCCGCTGCAAATGCGAATGAAAGGCCCCTCAGAGTTTCCTTCATGGCTCGAACCTCACTCTGGATCTTCAATTTGAAATTGGCTCCTGAAATGAAAAACCAGGACACACAGGTTCTAGATTTTCAGGGCATGGATGTCAAGAATGATCGTTTTTTTAGGGCCTTCAACAAGTAGCCTTTTTCATCATCCGAAACGTATTCCACAAACATTCCGGATGATTCGAAAAGTTTATTCATTTGATCATGGTTGGGAAGGAAATCATGCGCTACCGCGGGGTTGGTTTTTCTGTGGAGACTATTTACTTCGGATGAATTCATGAAATGGCTCACGATAAACCTGCCGCCATCTCTAAGGGCATGAACAAGCATTGATAACGCCTGATGTTTGTCATCAAAATGTGGAAACACATTGTGGCACAACACCACGTCGAAATTTCCCCAGTCAGCGGTCACATCCTCTACGGCGCCCATGACCAGAGTCACGTTTGCAAGACCTTGAACACGAAGACGGGCCTGATCCAGCATTCTTGAGCTTATGTCCGCAGCCACGACTCTGCCGGCGCTTCCTATCGCATCTGCGATGAGTCTTGTCAAGCGCCCGCTTCCACAACCCGGTTCCAAAACGATGTCGCCTTCCGAGAGTTTTGCAGCTTCAAAAATTCGCCGTACCCGATCAAGCTCTTCCGGACCGTATTCCCTGGATGACCATTCGGAACCAACTTCAAAATCGAAAAAGTTCGCCTTCAATTGGTTTATCATCAAATTCCTCACATTGGTGATCAAGAAAGACCCAGGACCGCCACAGGCAGGCGATCCTGATTAACCCTCATGTCAATCTTACGACACAGACATTAAAACTGAACCGCTAGAGCGACTTCACCTCCGATAATTGCATCAATTTCCCGGTCCGGATTCACTCCGAACGGGTAGCTGGGGGTGGACCCATAATTTGTGCGTGTTTGTCTGTTCCAATCTGATATACCTCTGTCGATGCAGGCATAATTGAACCAGGCGCCTGGTTTCCAATAAGCCAGCGTGCCCCTGAGCTTATACCGATCCAGCAGTTCCCACTCGAACCCTCCAGTGACTTCCCATCCCAAATCTCTGTCAGGCACGTTCGGCGCGCCGTCATTGTTCTGATAGGCGACGTACGGCTCCCATTTTATGAAATTGGCTACATTGTCTGCCTGAGCGTTGACCACTGGAGTAACTTTCGGATCTTTAGCCGGCCTTAAATAGCCCCATCCATAACCATGGGTTGATCTCCGAGCCCATAGAAAGGAACCGAAGAGATTCAGGTTGGCGGCCATAGAGTAATCCAGCCTTGTGGCCAGGACCTCCGCTGCGCTGAAATAGCCGTTTCGTCCCGTGTCAAAAGCGTTTACTCCAGAGCCATAAACATATCCCACGAGGTATGAATAGGGTCTGAAGACGGTGTAGTTGCCCTGCCCCGGGGCCTGTATGAAGGACTGATCATCGTAGACGTAACCACGCCTCCTGTCAGGCCCAGGTAAATAGGCGTACAGAAATGACACCTTGCCAGGACCCGACATTGCGCCCACTTCCAGCATCCGCCTCCATGAACCTACCCAGTAATCAACGCCCTTGCCGTTCAAACTGTTCGGCGCCATGGAGCCAGAGCTGATATCGGCCAGGCTTCGGGCAAGCCTGCTGTTCTCGTACCAGTATGCCCATTCCGTGTTTAAAAAAAACCTCCCATCATTATACATGAAGTATATGGTCCCATGGTAAACATCGGTGTCATAGGCGTTGAAATTGCGAAACCCCTCGGGCCCCGACTGGGGAGATTTCCCAGTCTGGAATGAGGTATATGCTGCCGAACGGGCTTCCGGACCGGCATGCCAGCCTTGCCACGCCAGGAAAACTCCCGTGTCTATCGGGCCGCTTCGATAGGTCGTGAAATATCTCACCGTGAAATTCATGATCCCGCTCATATCGAAGAGGTTATAGTATGGGCTGCCCTGCGCCAGCCTGAAATTCGGGTTGTCTCCGACCTTTCTGGCAGATATCTGAGCGTTCGGGGGTTGTGGCCAAAATGGCCGGACCGCAAAACTGATTCTGAACGGGCCATACGGTGCCACCAGCGCCACTCCCTCGGTAGTGTTGTTTACCGCTCCATTATACTGAAGCCCCAGACCGAAGGCCTCCGATCTCTTTCCCACTAACAACTGTCCCATAGGCGTCTGAGCCATCACCCACCACTGAGTCCATTGACCATCAGATGTGGCTACATCCACTCCGGGCATGGTGTTGGTAATATAGTCAGCCGCATAAGGATCACCATATTTCCCCAGTCGGTATTTTCCCCTGAACTGGATTGCTTTATTGATCCTGAAATCAGGATACAGCTCCAGCGTCTGGTAGTGCCTACCGGCATTAGAACCGGAAACCAGGTCCTTTACCTGAAAACCAAACCAGCCGTTGTAGTTCCTGTAATCACCATCAGGTATCAGTAGGCTACCGGTTGAACGGTCAACGTTGTGTTTTCCGAAAAAGCCGTTTGATCCCATCTGGCTGTACTGCTCATAAATGTAATTGAACTGACCATCCATGGAAAATCCCCAGGCATGAACGTATCCAGACATTTGGGAACAGACAAGAAACACCAGCAGCAATAAAACCGGAAATTGACGTGTAACTTTCATAAATCCTCCCCGTACTGAAACAAACAAGGTAAAACCTGTTTCGAGCGCAGAAAGAGCGCTCCACCCAACACAACAGCGAGACGATTTTTTATTTTAGCATTGTATAGTGTTATCTTTTACATTAAGGTAGCACTAAATGGATGTCAAGCAAAATGTGTTATGTTTGCACCGTTAGTGACATTCCAGACAGGTGCGTTTTATGGCGGTGCCCGACGCCATCAGGGAAATTAGTGACATTTTTGTGTCATACATTAACATTATTGTGACATCTGGCTGTATCGACAAGCTTCCTGATTTACCCCTCAATCCGACACTGTCCTTGTATTCCTGTAAATTCAACCATATACAGATGCGAGTCTCGCTCCGTCCCAATTGGCACAGGACTTGCCTTATACGTTGGCAATTCCAAGGGAAGGCGGAACGGAACAGACAAATGAGAAAAGTAGCAATTTACGGCAAGGGAGGCATCGGTAAATCCACTACGACGCAAAACACGGTGGCAGGATTGGCCGAGATGGAAAAGAAAGTCATGGTGGTGGGTTGCGACCCCAAAGCTGACTCGACAAGGCTGCTTCTGGGGGGTTTGGCGCAGAAGAGCGTTTTGGACACCCTTAGGGAGGAAGGAGAGGATGTTGATCTGGATGATGTTAGAAAACCTGGCTTCTCTGATACTTTGTGTGTTGAATCCGGAGGTCCGGAGCCTGGAGTTGGTTGCGCAGGCAGAGGAATCATTACATCGATAAATTTGCTGGAGTCTCTTGGCGCTTATGACGAGAAGGAAAATCTTGATTACGTCTTCTATGACGTGCTTGGAGACGTTGTTTGCGGTGGTTTTGCCATGCCGATCAGGGAGGGCAAGGCCCAGGAGATTTACATAGTAGTGTCGGGCGAAATGATGGCCATGTATGCCGCCAACAACATCTGCAAGGGCATTCAGAAGTATGCCGACGGAGGGGGCGTCCGTCTGGGCGGCCTGATCTGCAACAGCAGGCAAGTAGATAATGAAGAGGAAATGATTGAGGCTTTTGCTCAGAAACTTGGCACTCAGATGATTTATTTCCTGCCGAGGGACAATATGGTTCAAAGGGCTGAAATCCACAGGAAAACTGTCATCGACTACGAGCCGGAGTCCGTCATGGCCGGCCATTACAGAACATTAGCTTCCAAGATTGACCAGAACGACATGTTCGTCAAACCCAAACCAATGCATACCGACGAACTGGAGAAAGTTCTCATGGATTATGGCCTGTTCGGTTGACGAATTTTGATCGGCGTAAAGCCAACCAGGAAGGAATAAAAAATGATCATGGTAAGGGCAATAGTCAGGCCGGAGCGAACATCCGCAGTCATGCAATCGTTGCTTGAAGCCGGTTATCCGGCGGTCACCAAGATAGAAGTGGCAGGACGAGGAAAGCAACGAGGCCTCAAGCTGGGCAATGTCGTTTATGACGAACTTCCTAAAGAGATGCTCATGGTGGTGGTCAATGACCACGAGAAGGATTTTGTTATCCGTGCAGTAATGGAGAGCGCCAAGACCGGCGAAAAGGGAGCTTACGGTGACGGCAAGATTTTCGTAAGCCACATAGAAGAATCGTACACCATCAGTAGCGGCGCCCGGGAGTCGTGATCCCGGCTCATTTGAACGAGGGACAACATGAAAGAAGTCACCGCCATAATAAGAATGAACAAGATAAACCAGACCAAAGAGGCCCTCGTGAGCGAGGGATTCCCAGCCGTGACGGCGATAAGAGCGCTCGGGCGTGGAAAGCGTCCGGTGGAGCCGGAACTGATGCGGGCGATAAACGAGAACCCCAAGGATAGCGCCGATCTGCTTTCATCGCTATCTCAGGGGGGAAGGCTTTACGCCAAAAGACTGATAACGCTCGTAGCGCCGGATGATAAGACGCCCGCTATAATACAGACGATAATGAAGGTGAATCATACAGGCGCCCCGGGAGATGGGAAGATATTCGTTTCGGAAGTCAGTGACGTGTTCAGGATACGAACCGGAGAGACCGGTCCCGCGGCTATTGATGAAATGAACGGTTCTGATCGGAGGAGCAAATGAGTCCCAATAAACCAAACATGAATCCGGCCAGAGACCAGGAAGAATTTGTCAAAGACGTCATATCTGGTTATCCGAACAAGGTCGCAAAAAAACGCCTGAAACACATCGTTGTGAAAAGCGACGGTGAAAATCCCGAGATTGAGGCCAATGTAAGAACCGTGCCGGGAATAATAACCCAGCGAGGCTGTTGTTACGCCGGATGCAAAGGCGTGGTCATCGGACCCATAGGAGACATGGTTCACATAGTCCATGGCCCCATAGGATGCTCATTTTACGCTTGGAACACCCGCCGGAACATGTTCAAACCACGCGAGGACGGAGCCAATTATCTGAACTACTGTTTTTCGACCGACATGCAGGATTCGGACGTAATTTTCGGTGGAGAAAAGAAGCTGCGGCAGGCCATTCAGGAGGCCTATGACATATTTAAACCAAAGGCCATCAGTGTCCATGCAACCTGCCCGGTCGGGCTCATAGGAGACGATATACAGGCGGTCGCCAGGGAAATGACCGAAAAAACCGGGACTCTGGTAATGGCGTTCAATTGCGAAGGCTATAAGGGTGTAAGCCAGTCCGGCGGACACCACATAGCAAATAACAAACTATTCGAGCATGTTGTTGGTAAAGACGATTCAAACCCTATCGAAGAGAAGTTCGTCATCAACGTTCTAGGCGAATACAACATCGGGGGTGACGCCTGGGAAATTGAAAGGGTCTTTGCCAAATGCGGAATAAAGATAATTTCCACGTTCAGCGGTGACGCATCCATCGATGAGATGAAGCGAGCCCACCAGGCCAACCTCAACCTCGTGATGTGCCACAGGTCCATCAACTACATGGCTGAAATGATGGAAACAGCTTTCGGAATACCGTGGATCAAGGTCAACTTCATCGGCGTAAACGGCATGGCCAAGAGTTTACGCAAGGTCGCAAAATACTTCGATGACCCTCAACTAACCCAAAAGGTTGAAGATGTCATAGCCGGGGAAGAAACGGAAGCTCGCAACATTATTTCAAAACATAGAGAGCGACTTCAGGGAAAGACGGCCATGCTTTTCGTCGGAGGCTCAAGGGCGCACCATTACCAGGAACTCTTCAAGGAACTCGGAATGGAAACAACAGTGGCCGGATTCGAGTTTGCCCACAGGGACGATTATGAAGGCAGACACGTCCTCTCGTCTCTGAAACCCGACGCCGACAGCCGTAATATAGAGGAACTGAAAGTCGATCAGGACGAGACAAGATTCAGATCCAGGTTAGCCACGGAGGAAATGGAAGATCTGCAAGCAGACAATTTCCTCAGTTCATACGAGGGGATGATCCCGGACATGAATCAGGGAACCATGATTATTGATGATATCAGTCATGTGGAGTTGGAGGAGCTTATTCTCAGATTCAAGCCCGACATAGTGTGCTCTGGAATCAAGGACAAGTACATCATCGAGAAGTTCGGAGTCCCCTCGAAGCAGCTTCACAACTATGACTACAGCGGCCCTTACGCCGGATTTATCGGAGCGGTCAATTTCGCCAGGGACATCGATATGATGATTAACAACCCGGCCTGGAAACTGGTTCATGCCCCCTGGGACGTGGAACCAACCCTGAGGGCTCAGACGGTAGCTTAAAACACTGAGAACACACTGGAACCATATCGGGGAAACAGTTCATGAAGCTGTAGGTGTATGACTGTTTCCTTTTCCAGGGCCTCACACGACATTTTCAGCAAGAGGTTAAAAGCCATGTTAGATATAACACCAAAGGACATCACAGAACGATCAGCCTTGAGAATAAACCCGGCCAAGACATGTCAGCCTATCGGCGCCATGTACGCCTCACTGGGAATACACAACTGTTTGCCGCATAGCCACGGCAGCCAGGGATGCTGTTCCTATCACCGCAGCCATTTGACGAGACACTATAAAGAGCCGGTGGTGGCATCGACCAGTTCCTTCACCGAAGGAGCTGCGGTTTTTGGCGGTGGCCCGAACCTCAGACAGTCACTAAAGACAATTTTTCAGGTTTACAAGCCCGATGTCGTGGCGGTTCACACCACATGTCTGTCGGAAACAATCGGAGACGACATACCATCAATAGTTCACAAGGCTAAAGAAGATGGCATTGTTCCGGACGGAAAATTCGTCATCCACGCAAACACACCCAGTTATGTCGGATCCAACGTCACAGGCTATTCGAACATGGTCAAGGCCATGGTGGATTACCTATCCGGCAGGGACTTCAGGGACTCCACGGATATAAACGTCATTCCGGGCTATGTTGACCCGGCCGACATGCGGGAGGTCAAGCGCATGCTGGTGGAGCTTGGCCTCACGGGCATCGTCTTCCCGGACACCTCTGATGTCTTGGACACACCCATGAGCGGCTCATACGAAATGTTCCCCAAGGGAGGCGTCACAACCGAACAGTTGATGAGGGCCGGCTCCAGCGCCGTCACCATGGCCCTCGGGGCCTTCGCATCGGAGGCGGCGGCGGCCGCTCTCGAAAGCAAATGTGGTGTGCCATTCAAGGTCATGGATTTACCGGTCGGAATAAAGGCGACCGATATGTTCGTGAAGTCGGCGCTGGAGTTCACCGGTCAGACACGGCCATCCGCGTCCATGATTGACGAGCGTGGACGGGCCATCGACATGATGACTGACATGCAACATTACATGTATGGCAAGAAAGTGGCCCTTTACGGCGATCCGGACCAGGTGATAGCCATGACGGACTTTCTCGTAAGCGCCGGAATGCGTCCGGTTTATGTGATCACCGGGACACCGGGCAAGCGTTTCGAAGACAGGGTAAGAAGGATACTCGGGACAGACTCGTCATATTGCGCTGTGAAAGCGTCGGCGGACCTTTTTTACCTGCACCAGTTGATCAAGAACGGCCCGGTGGACCTGCTCATTGGTAACACTTACGGCAAGTATATCGCCAGAGCGGAGGACATCCCTTTTGTCAGATACGGATTCCCGATCCTGGATCGTGTAGGTCACGGATTCTTTCCGACTTTTGGTTATAGGGGCGCTATTTACCTGCTGACCAACATCGTCAACACATTACTCGACAGGCAGGACAGGGATTCACCGGAAGAGCGATTCGAACTGGTAATGTAAAAACAACACGCCCTTTCATTTATTCGCGGCTGGTTTTTATCAAAGAAATCGAGACTGCCAATGAACACTGATATTCTTACAGAGAGAGAAAAGCAGATTCACCGCAAAGGCGATGAGCCATTCAGCATGGACTGCGACATGCCGAGCCTCGCAGGAGCTGTGAGTCAGAGGGCCTGCGTCTTCTGCGGTTCGAGAGTGGTGCTCTATCCGATAGCGGACGCATTGCACCTAGTCCATGGCCCTATCGGTTGCGCAGCCTATACGTGGGACATTAGAGGCGCCCTTTCCTCGGGACCGGAACTTCATCGCCTGAGTTTCTCCACCGACCTTCAGGAAAAGGACGTCATATTCGGAGGAGAAAAGAAACTATATCAGGCGCTTGTTGAACTTATCGCACGCCATTCGCCTAAAGCGGCCTTCGTCTATTCAACCTGTATCGTCGGCCTGATTGGCGACGACCTCAGAGCCGTATGTAAAAAGGTGTCTTCAGAGGCGAGCATTCCCGTGATACCCGTCCAGTCCGAGGGTTTCAAAGGTAACAAGAGGGCAGGATATAACGCCGCCTGCAGGGCTATCTTCGAACTTGTCGGCACAGGCGTCACGGATGACATAGCTCCGGTCAGCATCAACATTCTGGGTGACTTCAATCTTGCGGGCGAAATCTGGATCATTCGGGAATACTTCCAACGCATGGGCGTTCAGGTAGTGGCAAACATAACCGGAGACGGACGAGTGGATGATATCAGGCGGAGCCACGGCGCTGCGCTCAATGTTGTGCAGTGTTCCGGATCCACAATGGACCTGGCCATCATGATGGAGAAAGAATACGGGATCCCATTTCTGAGAGTTTCATACTTCGGCGTCGAGGACATGGCCGATTCCCTTTACAAGGTCGCCGGTTTCTTCAGGGACATCGATCATGAAATAGTCGATCGCGCCAGGCTTCTGGTCAGCGAAGAACTAAGGGAGTTGTATCCTCTACTCGAGAAATACCGCCAGGACCTGAACGGCAAAAAAGCGGCAATTTACGTTGGAGGAGCATTCAAGGCGTTTTCTCTGGTGAAAGCCTTTCGGCTCATCGGCATGGATGTGGCGCTGGTTGGCTCTCAGACGGGCACTGAGGAGGATTACAGGGAACTTTACGAGATTACGGATCCGGGGACCATCATCGTTGATGACTCAAATCCACTGGAGCTTTCCAGTTTTCTCCAGGAGAAGGATGTGGACATTTTCGTCGGCGGAGTGAAGGAGCGCCCTATCGCATATAAGCTTGGCGTAGGTTTTTGCGACCATAACCATGAGCGTAAAGAGGCGCTCGAGGGATTCGTCGGGATGCTCAATTTCGCCAGGGAAGTTCATTCCACTGTGATGAGTCCGGTATGGCGATTTTCGCCGAGACGTGTTTCACAACGTGTCCGTAACGAGCGTTCATTAAAGGTTGTTTGAGGAAAAGGTCATGAAACAGCAGGCTGAAAACTACGTGTCAACGACAAACTCATGCAAACTATGCAGCCCTCTGGGAGCCTGTCTGGCTTTCCGTGGAATCGAGGGGAGTGTTCCCTTCCTTCATGGATCGCAGGGATGCGCAACATACATGAGGCGCTATATCATCAGCCACTTTCGTGAACCGATGGACATAGCGTCATCTTCACTCGGCGAGAAGAGCGCCATATACGGTGGGGGCCCGAACCTGAAACTCGGCCTGAAGAACATCATGGCCAAGTATAATCCTCGAATGGTCGGTATAGCCACTACCTGTCTGACAGAAACCATAGGTGATGATACACCGAGGTATGTAAGAGAGTTCCGGGACGAGTTTCGGCATCTGCTGAATAATTTTCACAATCCGGACATGGTCACAGTTTCCACTCCGAGTTATTCCGGCTCCCACATGGATGGCTTCCACGCAGCCGTCAGGTCCGTGGTGGATCAGCTTGCCGGCAATGAGACCAAAGTGGATTCAATAAACATATTTCCGGGATTCATCTCCCCGGCCGATACCCGATACCTAAAAGAGATAGCCGATGACTTCGGGTTTAAGGCCACCATACTTCCGGACCTTTCAGAAACATTGGACGCCCCTGCCCTCTCCGGGTACGAAAAGCTCCCCTCGGGTGGGACCAAGCCCGGGGATATCAGGAATATGGGAGGAGCGAAGGCTTCACTGGAGTTCGGGCGCTCCATCATGGGTAATGAGACACCGGGCGCTATCCTGCTGGAAAAATTTGGAACTCCTCTCAAAAGTGTGGGCGCCCCCATGGGACTCAGGGAGACCGACGGATTCTTTCAGGCGCTCGAAGAAATCTCAGGCGTCCAGATACCACAGAAACATGTTCAGGAACGTGGAAGACTAATCGATTCCTACATAGACGGCCACAAGTATGTGTTTGGACTCAAGGCCGTGGTTTACGGTGACGAGGACCTCGTAATAGGGCTCACATCTTTTCTGGCGGAGATCGGAGTAAGACCGGTTCTCGTTGCCACTGGAGCCAAAGGCAGGCGTTTGAAAAGCTCAATCGAAGATGTGTGCGAGGGAATCCTCAACGAGTCGCCCATCGTGCTCGAGGATGTCGACTTTTATGACATAGCGAATGAGTCCGGGGCAATTGGGCCGGACCTGATCATCGGCAATTCGAAGGGCTACAGGTTGTCCCGGGAACTGGGGGCGCCGCTGATAAGGGTTGGATTCCCTGTTCATGATCGTTTTGGAGGCCACAGGCTTTTGTCAATTGGTTACCGTGGAGCGCAGAACCTTTACGACACAATCGTGAACACCATCATTCAGAAAAAACAGGACACTTCCGACATCGGTTACGGGTACATTTGAATAAAAATATTGCTGGAGTCCTCAACTATTTTATGAGGTTACACAAAATGAAACCACAACTGAACATAGAAAACCATCCCTGCTTCAATGAAAAAGTCAAAGGCTGCGCCGGACGTGTTCATTTACCGGTGGCCCCGGATTGCAATGTAAAATGCAATTACTGCGACAGAAAATATGACTGCGTAAACGAAAGCAGACCCGGCGTAACAAGCTCGATACTTTCACCGGAGCAATCCGTGATGTATCTGAAGAGAGTCCTTGAGAAAAACAAGGCCATAACCGTCGCGGGAATCGCCGGCCCGGGCGATACTTTCGCAAACCCCGAAAGAACCATGAGGACACTGGGCCTCATCAGGGAATCTTTTCCCGATATGCTCCTATGCGTTTCAACCAATGGGCTGAACCTGCCCTCATGTGTAGATGATCTTGCCGGATTGCGGGTGAGTCATGTGACTGTAACCGTCAACACCGTCAATCCTGAAACCGGCGCCCGGATTTACGCATGGGTCCGTGACGGAAAGATAATCTACCGTGGAATTCAGGCGGCAAAACTAATGCTCGACAGGCAGTTGGACGGCATTCAGAAACTCAAGAGCGCCGGAATAATCGTGAAGGTAAACACTATAATCATTCCGGGAGTAAATGACCTAGAAGCCTGCGATGTAGCCCGAACAATGTCCGACCTCGGGGTGGATATCCAGAACTGCATGCAAATGTTCCCAAACCCGGGAGCCCCATTCGGGAATATCAGGGAGCCCTCCCATGATGAAATTTCATCCATTCGGTCTCATGCCGAAAAGATAATACCGCAGATGAAACATTGCGCCAGGTGCCGGGCGGACGCCGTCGGGCTTTTAGACAATGACCAGACACACATTTTCAGGGAATGTCTCCAGGAATGCTCAACCGCCACTGCCTCGGAGTTGTCCTTAAAACCATACGTCGCTGTCGCCACCATGGAAGGCGCACTCGTAAACCTTCATTTTGGAGAGGCTGATTCACTCCAGATATGGAAAAAGTCTGAAAAGGGATACAAATTTGTCGAAACCCGTCAAACTCCAGTGAAAGGACTGGGCCCCCAGAGGTGGATTCAGATGCTGGAAATAATCAAGGACTGCCGTGCCGTACTGGTCAGCGGCATCGGAGAAACTCCGCAAATGTTCCTCGAAGAACATGATATCAAGACCATTACCATGAGCGGTTTCATTGAAATGGGACTTAAAGCCGTTTACGAGGGAACCAGCGTGAACGCCTTCAAAAGCCGGCGCGAAGGTTGGGAATGTGGAAAAGCATGCTCGGGTAAAGGGATGGGATGCGGATGAGACCAACGCTACCGGACTCAAAGAGAGCCCGCACAAATATCTTGAGATGCCCGACAGAATAATACTGACACTATTAACAATATTATCAGGCTACTATATAGTATTAATAAAAATATTTTAAAAAATACTTAATGCAGTTTATAAAAAGTCTTGACAGGAAACCGAGGAAAGGATATTGCCTCCGACAGGTTAATAACCTTCCTAATCCTCAATTCTGACCATCCCGCGATGGTCTTTTTTTTGCCTGTTGTCGCCGGTTGATCAATCAGAAGCGTAGTCGCTGTTGGGTAAGCGGTCCGGATCAGTTTTGAGATATGTTTGACGGAACGACTTTTAGAGAGTTAAAAAAGGCGTCACTGAGATTAATGTCCACCGGATGATCGTCAAAAACTTTCCCGGAGAGATTATTGGCGAGGTCGGTCATTCGAAACAATGTCTCGGGATCGTTTTCCGCCCCTTTGAACACAGGGATGAAAACCAGATAATGCCCGGCCTGTTTTATGACTTTCAGGTGTGAGGGGCCTCTTTGATTGTCGCCTGCCATCCTGAAAGACACGAACTTTTTGCGACGTTCGACTTCTTCGTTTTCCGTGGCCGCCTGTTCCTTGTCATAGGAGAAAAAGATGACAGTGCCGTTCTCGCGTGAGTTTTCTATTGCAATCTTTCCGGTGGCCGCCTGGGCATCATACATGGCGATTATGGACGTGTCCACGGCGAATTGAACCCCCGGATCGTAAAGGTACTTGAACAGAGGCAGAGGCACAATGATCAGAAGCGCAACCGTGATGTGAAGCAGGGTTCGTCTGGTTTGTGGAGACATTTGGTGTGTCCTGAATGGTCAGGCCGGACGTGGCTTCATCGGCACAACCTTCAGCGTGTTGAAGAAATCATCACTCATGTGAATCTCAACAGGTTGGAATTCAAAAACGGTATCTGACAGCGTATTTGCAAGGTCCTGGAATTTTCCGACCTCTCCGGGATCGTTTTCCGCTCCTTTTTTTACCGGTATGTAGATTTGATAAACGGCGCCCTTCCTCTTCAGGATCACATTGGAAGTGAGTGGAGAATCTCCAAATTTGAAGAACTTCACCAGATTGTTGCGCCTTTCTCCTTCCGTTCTGTCCAATCGGGCGTAAACAGTGTCATAAGAGCAGAATATTACCGGACCGTCAGTCGCCAGGTGCTCTGAGGCCACACTTGCTTTTCCGCCAAGAATGTCCCAAAGGTCAATTACGGTAGTATCCACATCAAACCGGAACTTCGGATTGGTCTGATAGTAAAAGGTCGGTATTGAAGCGACAACAAAGATCACTATCAGCGTATATATGAACCCTCGGTTGTTTTTCAAAAACATCTTTGTTTCTTCCCTGAAAATTAACTTACCAATTTGTTTTAATAGTATAGAAGCGCCGGCTTTGTTTTTCAAGGTCGCAATCCGGTAGCGCCCCAGAATTATCCATAGGATTGCGAATCCAGAAAGTCCAAAATGACAATTTTGGAATAGTTCTAAACTACCTTAGGCGTCATGTCAAAAGTTACTTCGGCGCGTCATTCATCTTTTCACGATAATATTTTCAAGTGATGTGTCTTTCTACGGCATGATTGTCAAAAATAGTATATGACAGTGAATTACCTTAGTCCTTAATAGCATTTAGAGTCAGGCTATCAGACTCTTTACCCTTTATGGCCGGCACAAATAGGGCGTAACGGTCATCGTGTTTGTTGAGTATGAGGCTTGGAGGAGTTGAGTCGGCGCAAGGTCTTGGAATCTCTAAGGAATGCTTTTTTTATCAGTATCTTGAGCATAAAAATTGCGGCAAACTGGCCTAGTTGGTTCCATGTCTGCAGTTGTATCGTTTTTAGAAGGGCCCCTATAACCTTGACACTCATGCCCAGCATGGCGCCGTTGGCGACCAGGAGTTGAGCTTCCAGCCTGTCACGCTTGGTAAGCAGAGCGAACAATCCCGCTGCGCAATAAACACAAATTACAAGCGTGCCCACTATTTCAACCAGTAGTATGGTGTCTTGCAGGATGGACATGCTATTGCGCCGTTTCTCCCCGTCTGGCTTCCGCTTTCTCAAGCTCTTTCTGCAGGAAGAAATTGAGTGTCGTCCGGATGACTATGATTGCGGCCAGTTGTCCTATATCGTTCCAGGATGGGGCCACGGCTGTCCTGAGAATGTCGGCGGCCAGCTCAAATTCCAGCGCAAGCGTCAGCCATTGTCCCAGGTTGAGCCTGATGTCCTCCTTGGAAAACCGCATGTTCTTACGGGTTATGACCAGGTTCAACACCCTGACCCCCGCCTCCACCGCTCCGTATGCGATAATCAACGCAGCGGCGGCCTCCACCAACGTCGCAAGATATCCCGATAACTCTCTGAATAGTTCCAACATGTCAAGAACAACTTTCGTGTGACCGGGTATGGACGGCGCTACCAAACTGCCGGCTTAAATCCCGCTGGATTCTGTATGTCCATGAGTTCATCGCCTACGCCCAAGGCGAGGACCCCTTTCTTTGTCGCTAAATTTACCACGTCTCGACTCACGCTGAGCGACGCCACCGAACCTATGATCTTCCTGTCCCTGAATTCCGTAAAATATTCCCGGGATTGCTCTATGACAGCAATTAGATTGTTCACGTCTTTAGCGCTCAGGCTGCTTTTGGTTTCATTTGTCATCACGTAGTCACCGCACTCTGCCACCACGTCAAATTCCCTAAGTTTCGTAAAAGCACCATTGAGAAGTCTTTTCACACGCTCATTTGCGAAGCACGGCGTATTTTCATCAAAGACCAAGGCCAGTTTCGTTACCCTACATATACTCGGCGCAACTATGTCCTCGACAAGGCGACCATGTTTGTTGGCTATATCTCCTAAAGTACGATTGAACTCCCGATT
>CAZGVM010000013.1:29177-31550 GCA_964528855.1 uncultured Desulfomonile sp.
GATTCTCGCGTTGGCTGTCCTCCCTGAATTGGCGCATTTCTTCCTTGAAGTCGCTCATCTCATCCTTAAAATCTCTCATCTCTTCTCTAAAAAGGCGGTTTTCCTCCTTGAAGTCCGCCATTTCGGCGGATGTTCTTTCGACCTGCAGGGATGTTCGGGCTACAATCTCTCGCAGATCGTCCATTGATATTTCGAGATTTCTGACTCGTGACTCCATCGGTAGACTACTCATTTGTAAACGCCCCCCCTGATTTGTTCGAACACTGATCTATTAATAATCTCATTGTATTATTAGTTCTGGCCAATGTCAAAAATTGCGCTGAAGCGTCTGGAACTGGAAGACGGAGAACATCCTGCATGACAGAATCCGTGATCCTCCTCGACCTGAAAAGATGGTTTTCGATCATCGTGAAAAGGACAGAAAGAGGGCCCTTGCCCCCGCATACTCTGTTTTGTATGGGATAATGTGCTATAATTATACTCAAAATCGGAACAACTGGTCATGGAAATAATTCAAACAACGATTAAAGAGGCTCTAGCACTCATTAAACCTGGATTCTTCGCCAAGTGCGAAAGTTGAGTTAGAAAGCATAGCCGATCTCTAGTTGGCAAGGAAGGCATGAGTTTCCCCAGTAGTATTTTTACCAGATACGGTAGCTTCAGATGGTATAGATTCCTGATACTAGATTGTGAAAGTAATATTTCCAGAAAACCACATCCAGAAAGGAATTGAAGATGAATTGGAAGACTCTCAAGGAAATTATCTGCTTGGCTCTGATTTTTACGATCCTGTCGTTTGTATTGGCGCAACATGGTTATACATGTACCAGGGCTCTCTACCAAGGTCCCGATGAGACAATTGTTACTGGACGCTCGATGGATTGGGCCGAAAAGACGGGAACTGATTTATGGGCCTTTCCACGTGGCATGAAACGTGATGGAGCATCCGGGCCAACAACTATGAAATGGGTGTCAAAGTACGGAAACGTAATTTGTTCTTTCTACGGAGTCTCCTCTGTCGATGGAATGAATGAAAAGGGTGTGGTGGTCAATGTGCTCTACCTGACTGAGTCTGAATATCCTACCCCGGACGGGAAAAGGCCTACCATGTCTATAGCCGCCTGGGCTCAGTATGTGCTGGACAACTATGCCACAGTGTCTGAAGCTGTGAATGCGCTACGTGACGACCCCTTTATAGTAATAGCGCCTGAATTGCCAGGAGGAAGGCGAGGCGCTGGACATTTGGCAATTTCTGATCCATCTGGCGACTCCGCGATCTTTGAATATATAAAAGGCAAGCTTACCATCCATCATGGCAGGCAGTATCCAATCATGACTAACTCACCAGTGTTCGACCAGCAGTTAGCCTTGAACGCATATTGGCAGCAGATAGGGGGCATGGATTTTCTTCCGGGTACCATCAGGGCGTCGGATCGCTTCGCTCGTGCGGCATTTTTCATTAAGGCCATTCCCCAAACCAGCGATATGTTCCAGGCCTTAGCCAGTGTACTAGGTGTGATTCGTGGGGTGTCCGTTCCACTAGGCATCACCACTCCGGGACAACCCAACATAGCCTCAACATACTGGCGCACTGTCTCTGATCACAAGAACAAGATTTACTATTATGATTCGGCCACGAGCCCAACAGTTTTTTGGGTTCCATTGGGTGAACTTGACTTCAAGGAAGGGGCTCCGGTTAGGAAACTCAAACTGCAGGACGGACAAACCTATTCGGGGAATGCTTCGGGCAAGTTTGAACCGGCTACACCTTTCGAGTTCCTGCCTGCCATTGCCAAATGACACCTGAAGAGCTTCTTTGGCCTTCTCTATGACCTCGAAAAAGTCGGCTTGGCCCGCTGTTATCCCTGGTGGCATGAGTCCTCCATTTAAGGATTCACGCCAGCAGGGGCAGCTGACAAAACAAAAAAAATCGTTGTGAGAACTTATAATATCAGCTCTTCAGAGGCAGGAAAGGCTATATTTATCAAGAAACTCCCTTCTACAGTTTCGGCTATTGACGGGCGTTTTTATTTTTCAGGACCAGTGATTAATGGTTTCCCGTTTCGTCCACAAGAATGAAACCACTCCACTATATTTCCCATTTTACGGACTTCATTTATTTCGATTGGTCGTAAAAGGAATAATCAAGAATTCTAGTATAAACGAAATGAATGAGGTATGCCGGACTCAAGAATGATTCAAGATGATGGGAGAGAGTCATCAATATTCAAAGTCCCCACCCCATAGTCACTGTCCAACACAGTACGCGCCTCGGTCGGGAGTGCGGTTATCGCAAACGGCTTGTGCAAAAAGCCCTTAACAAGGGGACTGATCTCTTTGTGTAACTCATCTTCCGGAGCGTAACCGCTCGCT
>CAZGVM010000014.1:0-11590 GCA_964528855.1 uncultured Desulfomonile sp.
TCCCAAACACGTAGAGCATATACGTTATCAAAAGTATGACCAGGCCAAAAAGCATGCCCTTCTCCAGGAAGGAAGCATAAAGCATCTGTTCCGGGCCGGCCTCCAGAGATTTGTTAGGATGAGACGACATCTGTTTTCCTCCATTAGTCAAAACAGGTTTTCCGAATGAGCGCGGAACCGACTTAAAATCCCAGGCCCTTGCTGAGCGCTTTCAATCCTGCAAAACCAAGCATACCGATTACTATCCAACGGACCATGCCCGGTTTAGCAACCTTGAGAAGCCTTACTCCAACAAAGGATCCCGCCATGATCCCTATCAGCGACGGAACAACCATCATCGGGATGACACAACCCTGGTTCATGTAAATCCACGCGGCAGAAGTATCGGTAATTGAAAGGAGAAACTTGCTGGTGGCCACGCTGATTTTTAACGGAGCGCCCATCAGTAGGTTGAGCACCGGGACATTCGCCCAACCCGCCCCGAGTCCGAACATACCGGCCATGATCCCGATGACCACGAAAAGAACCAGTCCCTGCCAGGTTCGATGTATCTTCCAGTCTATCACTTCCCCGGTGCTGGCCTCCTGATACACCCCGTAAATCCGAAGTACCGATGATAGAGGATCAGCCTTGGGCACATCCGGAACATCCGATTTCTTTGATGTCAGCATCAATACGCAGATTCCAAGGATTGTTACTCCCAGGGCTATTTGCACAACCTGCGTAGGCAAGGCCAGTCCTACCATAGCGCCCACTATCGCAAACGAGCTTGCAATTAGCGCCACGGGAATCGCCAGCCTCAAAGAAGCCAGGTTCATCTTCAGCAATCCCGGCCCTGCCGCTAACGCCCCGGCCAAAGCCACCAGCAAACCACTGCCTCTCACAAAATCCAGATGAAAAGGGAAAAATCCGCTTATTATTGGAACAAACAGCACACCGCCGCCGACGCCACCCAACACGGCCCCCACTCCCATCACAAATGTCACCAACAACAGTATTATCGGCCAAACCCACCAGGCCAAAACCCCGGAGGTTTCTGAGGCTGTTGTCGAAGCATCGCAACAGCCTAAACCGGCCAAGATGTGAACCGACAATAAGAGCGCCAGAATAAACATGCTCATTTTACCGGTCTTTTCCATTATATACTCCTGTATTTTAGTCAAGATTATCCCTGGATGAAGCTTGTTACAGCGTTCAACAATTATCTTCCCTGGTCACGGGTGTGTCTTCGAGCGTTCAGGCTCAAATGCCGACACATCCCTTAAGATCTGAACTATTTGTTAAAAGCTAGAAGTTTTTCATTTCCGAAACCTGTGCTAGTGATCAAGAGTTATTTTATTGGGCAGTCTGATGATAGCGTCCTCTGGCCTATCACTCTTTGGGTCGCATGGACTCGATGCCTGTCCCGGCTTGGATCCAGACCGGCTACCAACCTTTAGAGGCTACAATCCTGTCAACCTCGGCCTGTTTTATTCTTTTCTCGTGGTCGTCTTTCCTTTTGTAGGCGTCATTGATTTTCTTCTGGAGAGTCTCGATGTCCGAGGGTTTAAGCAGATAATCGTAAGCGCCGAGTTTCATGCCCGCTATTCCTGTTTCAACCGTGCCGTGTCCTGTCAGCATGATGGCTTCGGTGAGCGGTCGAATCTGTTTCATTTCCTTTAGAGTCGTAATGCCGTCCTTTCCCGGCATCATCACATCGAGCAACACCACATCGTAGTCCTCAGCCTTTATGCTGGAAACAGCGTCAGAACCGTTGTAGGCCCTTCCTACCTTAAAACCCCTGGTTTCAAGCCTTTCCGACAATAGATCCACAAAATTTTCCTCGTCATCGACGATGAGAACCTTGACACTCATTTTGGCCTCCGGCTATTTTTTATTTTTCTGGCCCTTATCCATACTTTCCTGTGCGGTGCCATATGCACCGGCTTCAGCAAAAGTGGCTGCAACCATGGACTCCTGAATCTTTTTCTCATAAGCGGATTTGAGAACTTTCATCAGCTTTTCGATGGGTATGGGTTTTCGGAGGTAGTCGAAGACACCCAGGCGTCTGGCTTCAGCTTCATCCTGATCGGATCCGTGCCCCGTGAGCATTACGACCTGGACTCCGGGATAGGCCGCTCTAGCCCTTCTCAAGACCTCCATTCCGTCCATTCCGGGCATTTTCAGGTCCAGCAGCATGACATCCGGCGCTTCTTTCTCGAGTATCTCCAGCGCTTCTTCTCCGCTGAACGCCACATTCGAATCCAGGTTGCGCATTTTCACGCGTTCATCGAGGGTTTTTATGAACTCTTCCTCATCATCAACCATAAGGACTTTAAATTCCTTCATAATATCCTCCAAGAGACTTTTTATCAGTCAGTTCAAGTTTCAATATACCCGAGTCGGGACCAAAATCAGCCTTATATTTCATTTCATCAGCCGTAACCTTCAGCTCCCTCCAGTGCTCTGAAACGTGCAAAGCTCCTGATGGGCTCTCATCCTTTTTGTCCTGTGCGAAGTGAAATTCCATCAACACTTTCCCGGCCTCAGCCAAGGAGACTTTTACACTAACTTTTTCTCCCCTCTGAGCATGGCCCATGAGCGTATCCATTGCCTGAAAAACCAGCATCCTCGTTTTCAGAGGATCACAGGTAAGCAGCGCTGTTTCTCCGGATGACTCATTAACGAAACTGACCTCTCTAGCTTTCGCTATCCGTGCGCTCAAGGCTATGACCTGGTCGATGATTTCGGGAACATTTTCAGTGGATGTCTCGTGATCAGGAGCATGGGCAAATTTGTTCAGAAGCGTGGAAATGCCATCTCCTCTTGTCACCTGATCGTCAATGTTTGAGATGATCTTGAGAAACCTCTCCTTGTATTCGAATTTTTCATCCTTGAGCATGTATAGAAAATCCTGCATCAGCCCGCTGGACTCTCTGATTATTGCCAGAACATTTTTTATTTCATGAGTGGCGGTAGCTGTCATTTTTCCCATGAACAATGTTTCTTTCACTTCTAAACCCCTGTTCCACTTTCAGATGTCTTTCTTGATGACGGCTCGGATCTTCTCGATAAGTTCTTCTATCTGTAGCGGTTTCATCAGATAGTCCACAGCCCCGTTTTTCATGCCGGCGATTCCTTCAGTGGTGGACCCTATTCCTGTGAGCAGGATGACCGGGGTTCCAGGCGACATTTCCATAACCTTGCCCAATACCTGCAGACCGGACATACCCGGCATCATTATGTCCAGGACAATCACATGAGGCTTTTGGACAGGAATCATTTTGAGCGCATCCTCTCCATCAAAAGCCGTGATGGTATCCATTCCTCGCATTCGAAGCCTCTCTGCAAGAGTTGTGGCAAACTCTTGCTCATCGTCCACCAGCATGACCTTCAGAGCGCCCATTTCAGCTCCCTTGTGAATCCAGATGTTTTTTAGGCAGATAAACGGTGAATCTGGTGCCGGTCCCTACTTTGCTCTGGACGTCTACATCACCGCCGAGTTTCTTCACCAAACCGTAAGTTATGGACAGGCCCAGCCCGGTACCCCTACCCGCCGTTTTTGTAGTAAAGAATGGCTCGAAAATATGTTTCATTGTCTCCTCCGACATGCCATGGCCGGTGTCCTGAATCGTGACTCCCACTGATTCCTCGTCTCTTTCGAATGTGGACACAGACAGAGTGTCTCCGTCTTTCATGGCCTGCAGAGCGTTGTTAAGAATGTTCAGGAACACCTGCTGCAGTTGACCCCGATCAGACTCTATCTTGCCCAAGTCCTTGGCAAAATTGAGATTAAGCCTGATGTTCCTGTAAAGAGCCTCTTTTTCAAGGAAACCGAGAGTTTCGCTCACGACATCGTTCACATCCAGGACCTGAATCTCGACATCCATCCGTCGGGCAAATCCCAGCAGTCGATGGGTGATCGTCCTGCATCGCTCCACCGATCCTATTATGGTCCCGACCGGTCCGAGAAACCTTTCCTTGTCAGGAAAATCCGGGGTAATTTCAATCAGGTCCTTCATCAGGCCCGCTTTTTCATTAATCACCGCCAGAGGATTGTTTATTTCATGGGCGACCCCGGCCGCCAACCTACCAATGGATGACAACTTGTGACTGTGCTCCATCTCTCGCAGCGCCAACGCGCGTCTGTCATCGGACTGCTTCATTCTCTGGAACATCGTCTTGGTCAACTTCAGGACTACGACCACTATCAGACCTACACTTATAAGGAAGACGACCAGAAGATCACCTTTCAGGGTGTACCATGCTTTCATCACCTGCGCCTGAGGCTTTATGAGCATGAAAATGAAGTCTGTCGTCGGAAAATACGCATAGGTAAGAAGAATTTCCCGGCCATTGGGGTCCACGCGTTCCACTACGCTCGGCTCATAACTCACGGATGGAATGCAGGGACACTTTTCCAGAGCCGAGCCGTAATACTTGGAATTCGTCTGAAGGACACCGGCCTTGTTTACCAGAAAGGCGTCACTCTCCGGGTCCAATCCCATCGAGGCTATCAATTCGTCAAGTTTCGCCGTGTTAATAGTTGCACGAACTATCCAGGACTTGCCGTTTACCGGATGATGCTGCACTGCCAGCGCAATATGTGGAAATCGTCTGTAACCCTTAAACACATCGCTTACATAAGTGCCGTTCACCTGCACATGCTCAAACCAGCTCTGACCCGAATAATCCTTGCCCTGTAATTTATACGGCCCAGCGTAACTCACCTGAAGACCGGTAGAATCAATCAGTCCAAGATCTACGAACCCTTCGAATTCCTTCTTGAGAACCCTGAATATTCTGTTGAGATTCGCTTCATCCGCCAACTCATCGAAAGAATACGCTGAAGCGATAAAATTCACTGTGGCAAGACGGTTGGCCAGAAATAGCTCTATAGAATGCTTGGCCTTGTTGACCAGGACTTTCTGGGGAGTGACGATCTCACCTCTAAGCACGGAACGGTATTCGTAGTAGTTGATGACCGTCATCAGAGACAAAGGAACCAGTGTGATCAGCAGCATCAGGATCGTCATGTTCCGTCGAACGATATTGTAACGAATGGGCGAGTCTTCCTGGTCGGGAACTTCAGCCAATCCTGAGAAAATTTGCCGTATGGACTGCCTCAATTTCATTGAAGGCCTCGTTGTGATTATCACGTCTACAGAGTTTATTTTCCTTAAATCACTGAACTGCTGGAATCAGCTCTTGATTGAGTCAATGATGACTGCCTTGATCTAATAAAAAGTATAGCGCAAGCTGTTTCATACTGAAACGTTAAATTTCATGTGCCATGCAAAAATATGTTTCATTATGAAACACTTTGACTCCGGACCATGCCGCATTTCGAAACCAACCCCTGGCATACTATAATTTGTACGTATTATTACAGCATGTTATATAATATGCGCGTTAGCGCGCCAGCGCGCCGGATTGACATCTACCGATGTTACAGATAATCTACCAAGGTTTCAGGCGCGAGAGAATTCCACAGGAAGAACCGACAATTGGCAAGAATAGTATTTGGCGTCATGGGTGACGCCATGGGACACATCACTTTTTCTTCTATCGTGGCTTCATTGCTTCCGGAGCATGAGTTTGTGTTCATGGGAGGGGGCAAGGTGTCTCAGATAGGCGGGCTTGGATACAAGACTATGGAAATCCCGATGTTGTCCACCTATTATTCAAACAATCGAGTAGACCTTAAGTCCACGATCTATAATGGTTCCAGGGTTCTTTTCAGGCGTAATTCTGTCCTCGGGCATGTGGAGAGGTTTATGCGGGATTTCAGGCCCGATGTGGTCTTATCCAACTATGAGTATTTCACCCCTATGGCGGCCTCGCGTATGGGTATCCCCTGCATAAGCGTGGATCACCAGCATGTGCTGACCGAGTGTCAATGGCCTGTGGATCCCGGAGGCTTTCTCGGGAGATTGTTGCTTACTGCTCCCCTGAAGTTCATGTACAGCAAAGCCGACAAATACATCGTGACCTCTTTTTTCAGCCTTGCTCCGAAAAATCCTGACAGGACACAGGTGACACCATCGGTTCTTCGCCCCGTCGTGAAGCAGTTCACAGCGTCACAGGGAGAGCATGTCCTGGTTTACCAGACATCACCGTCATTTCTTCCTTTGCTGGAGACATTGAAGGCGACTAAAGGATTGTACAGGGTTTATGGCTTCGGTGAGCGGCCGGTTGATAAGAACCTCGAATTCAGGGCCAACTCGGTGGAAGGTTTTCTGGGGGACCTTTCGAGTTGCCGCTATGCGATAGTGAATGGTGGGCACAATGTCATATCTGAATCCCTGTATTACGGAAAGCCGGTTCTTTGCTTTCCCATTCGACTTGCTTACGAACAGCATCTCAACGCTTTCATGATAAAGTATCTGGGTTACGGCGATTACTCATCGGAAGTGACCCCGAATGTAAACATTTTCCTGGACTTTGAACGTAACCTGGAAATCTGCAGGAAGAATGTTTTACGGGGCGATTTTTACGGTAACGGGAAGCTTGCCCTGAAGTTGCGATCGATGATTTCCCGATAAGAGAATTCTCAATGGATCGGTGAAAACGCAGTGTGTGGAATAGCAGGATTTATAAACGCACCCGGCAGTCTTGACCAGCAGACAGCCTGGCTGGAATCGATGACGGAGGCTCTTAACCGACGAGGCCCTGACGGCAGCGGTTTGTGGATCAAGGATCAGGCTGCTCTGGGACACAGGCGTTTGAGCATCATCGATCTGGTGACGGGCTCCCAGCCTATGAGTTCTCATGATGAAACAGTCACAGTAGCCTACAATGGGGAAATTTACAATTTTCAGGAGATTCGTCAGACACTTTCCAGAAAAGGAATGCAGTTCACTACCAGGTCGGACACTGAGGTCCTGCTGAACTCATACCTGATGTGGGGATCGGAATGTCTTGACCGCTTCGAAGGTATGTTTGCCTTTGCGCTCTGGGATAGTAGAACAAAATCACTTTTTGCCGCTCGCGACAGAATGGGTAAGAAACCCTTCTATTTCACACTCCGGAACGGAGTATTCGCTTTCGCTTCCGAACTCACCGCATTCAGGAAATTGCCTTTCATCAGACTGGAAATAGATAGTGAAGCTTTGGCAAGGTATCTTGCTTATGAGTATGTTCCTACTCCTCAAACCATTTTCCGGAATGTTTACAAACTCCAGCCCGGTCATTTCCTTACTTTCCGGGATGGTCAAATAAACACGGTAAAGTACTGGGACCTTCCTTTACCCTCGGAAAAGAGTCCGGCTAGTGAGAAGGATGTTTGTGAACACACCATAACGCTGCTCAAAGACGCAGTTAGGAAGCGCCTCATCAGTGATGTGCCGCTCGGCGTATTTTTGAGCGGCGGCATAGATTCCTCGGCTGTCGTGGCCCTTATGGCGGAAGAGGTCGATCCCCGCACGATCAAGACATTCAGCATAGGCTTCACGGAAGCGAGTTACGATGAGTCGAAATACGCCAGACTTGTGGCCAACCATTTTGGAACAGATCATCACGAGCAGATACTCAGCGCCGTGGACGCAGGAAAGCTTTTGCCATCCATAGTGTCTTTGCTCGATGAGCCTATGTCCGATCCTTCCATAGTTCCGACATATCTGTTATCCGAGGTCACCCGACGGGATGTCACTGTGGCGCTTGGAGGCGACGGCGGGGATGAACTGTTCGCCGGATATGAATATTATTCGGCGTTTGTGCTTTCCAATTATTACCTGAAGTTACCGGAATCCCTGAGAAAGAATTTTATAGAGGCGGTTTCCCGCAAGCTTCCAATATCCACGGGGTATGTCAGCCCGAGGCATGTCGCTGAGAAATTTTTCGCCGGAGTTTACGCTCCCCAGTGGTTAAGAGCGCAAACATGGCTTGGAGCGGTTCCCGATAAACTTCAAAGCACAATCTGGATAAACCCACCGGAGATCATCAGCAACCAAGTTGAGCTATATTCTACAACCAAGCGACTTTACGATAATTTTGAATCAAGCGATCCTCTTAATCGTGTGTTTTACCTGTTGACAAAGCAATATTTGCTCGATTACATTCTCGTCAAAGTCGATAGATGCTCCATGATGAATTCATTGGAGGTTCGGGCGCCGTTTCTGGACCGCAAGGTTGTGGAATATGTGTTCAGTTTGCCTCCATGGATGAAGATCCGGCGGTTCAAGCGCAAGTATCTTCTTAAAAAGGCTCTACGCAAGCGGCTTCCCGAAGAAATCCTTCACAGGAAAAAACGAGGCTTTCTTATTCCCTCGGCATTGTGGCTGAAACAGACACTCAGACCGCTTGTGGAGGAGATGTTTGATGAGAAGAGGCTTGGACAACAGGGCATATTCAGTCCATCGGTCATATCCAGGATGGTTTCGGAGCACATCAACGGCGTGGTGGATCACAGGAAGGAACTTTGGACCCTGCTGATTTTCCAGTTATGGTATGAAAACAATTCTTACGACATAGTTTAGACTCAGTTTCATGTTCCATGGGCAGGCCCCGGCGATTAAACATGCTGGGGCTTATTAATTGAATGGACGGGTTTTTATCCTGAATGTCAGGTCAAGCTATTCCCAGGAGTTCGATTTAAGTGACTAAACAAAAAGTGGCGTACATTCTGTTGTGGTTTCCCAAGCCTTCGGAAACCTTTATTTTCAGGGAAGTCATGAACCTTTGGAAGATGGGTTTGGATGTGAAGGTCTTCACATTATACGGCGAACTTACAGAAAAGTTGTCCCCCGAAATGGCCGAGGCATCCAAAAAAGTCGAGCGACTGGGTATACCTTTCCTGAAGCGACTCCCGGCGGATATCGCATACTGGTGGAGAAGAGACCGCAGATTGACAGCCAAACTTTTCAGGACCATTCCGTTTCGAAAATGGAAATCAATTGAATTTGGCGGTGAGAACATTTTTGGATTCCTTGCGGGTTTCACTCTGGCAAGGCGCTTTGAAGAAGAAGGCATCGGTCATGTGCACGCTCCCTGGGCGATGGGACCAGCCACGGCAGCGTGGGTCGCATCCGGCCTGATTGGAATCCCGTTCAGCTTCACCGGCCGAGCCGGGGATATCTATCCTCCCGACGGAGCGCTTGCCGAAAAACTTACCGACGCTGAATTCGTCATCTCCGAGAACAGGACCAACGTGCCTTACATGGCCCAGTTTGCTCCTGAAGCAGAGTCCAAGATTCACCCTGTCTACAACGGAGTGCCCCTGGAAAAACTGGCAATGGCCCCTGTAGAAATGAAACCGCCCTATCAAATCCTGGGCCTGGGAAGATTCGCCAGAATCAAGGCTTTCGACGACCTGCTCCACGCATGCAGGATTCTCAGGGACAGAGGCGTGGACTTCCATCTTACCCTCGCCGGCGATGGCCCTAGAAGGCTGCAACTGCTTTATCTGACCAGGAAACTGGGCTTGACGGATCATGTGTCATACCCTGGTTTTGTGCCTTATCATCAGGTTTCGGAGTTGTTCATGAAGGCAGACCTGTTCGTGATGTCGCGCGCCGTTCACTCTACAGGGGATAGGGACGGTTTGCCAACGGTAATACTCGAGGCGCTGGCGCATAGAATTCCCGTAGTGTCTACCGATGTCTGCGGAATACCGGAACTGATCCGCAACGGCGAGACGGGCTTCCTTGTGTCTCAGAAGAATCCTGTCGAGTTGGCTCAGGCAATGGAAGAAATGCTCAAAGACAGGGACAGGGCAATTCAGATGGCGGAAAGAGGAAGGGAAGTGGTTCTTCGGGAATTTGACCCGAACCGCACACACAAACAGGTCTATGACCTCCTGACTGGAAGCCTGAACGCTCATTCGTAAAATGACCGCGCAATGAAATATAAACTAAAAAAACCGCTAAAAACTATTCTGCTGCTGCAGGACCTGGAATTCGGCGGAACCCAGCGATACGCTACACATTTGCTCAAACACCTTGATAGGGAGCTTTTCGATCTGGAACTGTGGATACTGCGTGGCGGGGAAGACATGCTTCCGATTGCCGAAGAGTGTCAAGTCAAGGTTTCGTATTTCTGCCTCAATGCATGGGTAACGCCTCGGGCGCTGTACCGGCTTTTCCGGAAGCTGAGGAGAGAGCGCCCGGACGTCGTCTATACCTTGACAGCGGTCCCGAACATCTGGGGTCGCCTGTTCTCATACATTGTCGGGGTTCCGGTAATAGTTTCGAGCTGGCGTGGCAGGAAAGAGCAGCAGTTCGAATCATTGCTGTGGAGAGCGAGTAACAGGGTTGTATGTAACGCTGAGGCTCTAAAAGACTTCGTGATGAAACGGCATTCCGTCGCAGCTGACAGGGCCGAGGTCGTCCCTAACGGTGTAGATACGGATCATTTTACCCCAGACACGGCCCTCAGGTCGGAGACCCCGACGATACTTTACCTCGGAAGAATGGTTAAGATTAAAGACCCTATGACGGCGCTCAAGGCATTCAGGATATTGAGCGAAAGGATTCCCGAAGCAAAAATGCTCATGATGGGCAACGGATATCTTCAAGCGGAGCTTAAAAGCTATGCCGAAAAGAATAACCTTTCCGACAGGGTAACTATCAGGAACGGGACCACGGATGTTCGTCCATATCTCAGAAAAGCCTGGGTACTGACTTTATCTTCTGTTTCCGAGGGATTACCTAATGTAATACTGGAAGCGATGTCTTGCGGCGCCCCTGTTGTCGCCACGTCTGTTGGTGGAAACCCGGAGGTCGTGACGAATGGGGTCACAGGTTTGCTCGTGCCCCCAAGCAATCCGGAAGAAATGGCCGACGCCGTGGAAAAGATCATCACAGACAGTCAGTTGAGAGACTCTATGGGTCGGAAAGCCAGAGAAACAGCCGTCAACAACTATTCCATAAACGCCATCACCAGCCTCACCGAAAAAGCTATAATCAATGCCTCATACGACGCCATAGAACGCAAGGGCAGGACTGATCTCTTCGAAAAGTAGGGAAGTTTCCCTAACCAACATGATTTGGCCCGGGTTGATGACGGTGTGTATCATCCCCCTCCTTTGTACATAGCCTTTATAAGATCTGCAAAATTCTCGTTGATGTGTTTGCGCTTCACTTTCATTGTCGGGGTAACTTCCCCGTCCTCTTCGTAGAGTTTCTTGGGAACGATCGTGAACTTTTTGACGGTCTCCACATGTGAGAGCGTCTTGTTGACTTCCTGGACCTCACGGTCAATAAGTTCGACAATTTCAGGAGCTTTGGTGAGACTTTCATAAGTAGTGAACGGGATTTTGTTGTCTTGGGCGAACTGCACGACATTCTCTTCATCAATAACTATGAGGGCCGACACGAATTTCAGCCTGTCGCCGATTACAATGGCGTCATTGATGTAGGGGCTGAATTTTAGCTGGTTTTCTATGTTCTGTGGAGCAATGTTCTTTCCGCCGGCTGTAATTATGAGGTCTTTCTTCCTGTCGGTGATCTTCAGGAAACCCTTTTCGTCAAGGACGCCTACATCACCGGAGCGTAGCCAGCCGTCCGTGATCGTTTCAACGGTAGCTTCCGGGTTCTTGAAATATCCCATAAAAACATTGCCGCCCTTGACAAGGATTTCTCCATCCCCGTCAATCCTGACCTCCACACCCGGC
>CAZGVM010000014.1:11600-20410 GCA_964528855.1 uncultured Desulfomonile sp.
TTTCCGAGTTCTATCTGGTCACCCTGGTGAATACATGTCGGTCCGGACC
Source organism: uncultured Desulfomonile sp. (assembly GCA_964528855.1). Classification (GTDB taxonomy): domain Bacteria; phylum Desulfobacterota; class Desulfomonilia; order Desulfomonilales; family Desulfomonilaceae; genus CAITZA01. The sequence goes on from CAZGVM010000014.1 coordinate 11,650, forward strand.
CTTCTGTCTGGCCGTAAACCTCACGCAGCGGCACACCGATGCCATGAAAGTAACGCAGGACATCCGGCGAAATGGGAGCGGCTCCGGACACTGCCAGCCTGACCCTCTCGAACCCCAGACGTTCTCTCAGTTTATACAGGACCACGGCGTTAAAAAAACCTCTGAGCGCCTTCAGATAAAGGGGAATCCTGTTCCCGCCGAACCGTTTCCTGCCGTAAAGCAGACTGACCTTTTCGGCCGTCACGTAGCTGATCCTTTTGAACCACGTAGCGTTGGCCATTTTTATTCGGATGCTGGAATAATATTTTTCCCATATCCTCGGAACGGCAAAAATGACCGTGGGCGAGACTTCCCTGAAGTTTGCCATGACTGTGTCGGGACTCTCTGTAAAATTAACCGTGTAACCGAACCTTATAGGGAGGAACACGCTGAACATCCTCTCCGCTATATGGCTCAACGGCAGAAAGGAGACAAGTTGATCATCCCGATAAACTTTTAGCGCCTCACCGATTGACCACGTCGTCCACACTATGTTCGCATGTGAAAGCATGGCTCCTTTAGGAGGGCCTGTCGTCCCTGAGGTATATATTATAAGCGCCATGTCCTCGGGTTTTACCGACTCCACCAGACGGTCGAACAATCCGGGATCTTTTTTCTCGAGTTGGTCCCCAAGTTCAAGAAGTTCATCAAAAGTGCAAACCATGGGGTCTGAAAATCGTGTTAAGCCCTTCGGATCCATGACAACAATTTTTTTCAGGCTCGGAGCCCGATCCCTGAAGAAAAGAGCCTTGTCCATCTGTTCCTCATCCTCTGCGATGAAGAACTTTGCCTCCGAGTGGACGGTTACATATTCACATTGAGTGGCGGAACTCGTGGTATATATCCCGACAGTCACCGCCCCGGCGGCCATCGCCGCCATATCGGAATACAGCCATTCAGCCCTGTTCTCTCCTATTACCGCCACATTGTCACCCGACTCAAGGCCCAGCGACACAAGGCCCAGGCAGCAACGTCTGACATTTGAGAGATATTCTCCCCATGTAATATCACGCCAGATACCCAGGTATTTATATCTTAAACCTACACGGTCCTTATCCTGAGTTGCCCTTTGGACAAACATTCGGGGAACGGTCAAGGATCCTTCATTCATTGGCTGATTGCCTCAAGCATTAGTTTCTTTATTCATCGTTTCAGTTTTTTACGGGATGGAATAGTCAGGTCAACCCGGCGTTATCTCCAGCGTTTCTTGCGTTTGTACCTCTGATAGCCCTTCACCGATGTCTCCTGAGCCATTCCAAGATAAAACTCCTGAACATCCTCGTTTTCCAGGAGTTTCTCAGGTGGCCCTTCGAGCACTATTCTTCCGGATTCCATAATAAAAGCATGATGAGCGACGCTTAGAGCCTTTTTAGCGTTCTGCTCCACCAGGAGTATGGTGGCGCCATCGCGATTGATCGCTTCGATTATTCCAAATATTTCGCTTACCAGAAGCGGTGACAGGCCCAGTGACGGCTCGTCCAGTATCAAAAGCGATGGCCTGGACATCAGCGCCCTGGCTATGGCCAGCATTTGCTGTTCACCGCCGGACAAAGTCCCGGCCTGCTGTTTGAGCCTGTCCTTCAGTATGGGAAAATATTTGAAGGCCTTGTCCAGATCATCGGAAACACCCTTATCCCGTCGTATGTAGGCCCCCATCATGAGGTTTTCCTTTACCGTAAGCTCCGGAAAAACTTCTCTTCCTTCAGGAACAAAAGCTATCCCGAGGGGAACGATTTTTTCGGTCCTCATCCCGTCTATTCTCTGGCCTTTAAACCAGATGGACCCCTTGTCGGGCTGATCGTCCAGGTAACCCATTATGGTCTTGAGGGTAGCGCTTTTCCCAGCTCCATTAGCGCCTAGTATGGCCCTGATCTGTCCTTCTTCGACACTGAGCGACAAACCTCGCACGACCATAATCTTGCCGTAATAAATTTCTATGTTTCTTGTTTCAAGCATGCTCATGGGCTGAATGTATCCGCTAACTCGTTGATTCAGTGAATATGACCGGTCTTTAGTCAGTGCCGAGATAGGCCTCAAGGACCTGGGGATGGGAGCGCACTTCCTGGGGCTTACCCTGTATAAGTTTGACGCCGAAGTTGAGGGCCATGATCTCATCGGAAACATCCATGACGAGATTCATGTCGTGCTCCACCATCATGCTCGTGATCTTGAGATCGTCCCGGATATCCCGTATCCAGAACATCATGTCCCTTTTTTCTTCCTGGTTCATGCCCGCTGTCGGCTCATCGAGCAGGAGTAGCTTCGGCTCCATCGCCAGGGCACGGCCCAACTCCACAAGTTTCCTGATCCCGTACGGCAGCGCAACAACCGGTGTGTCGCGGTAAGCCTCAATCTCCAGGAACTCTATGATGCGCTCAACTCTCTCACGGTGAGCTATCTCTTCTTTGGCCGCCGGGAAATGCTTCGAGAAGAACAGGGCTCCGGAAAACACCCCGCCTTTCATGTGGATATGACGCCCTAGCAGCAGATTGTCCATGGTCGATAAATGGCTGAACAACTCAATGTTCTGGAATGTTCTGGCAATCCCGAGTGTGGCGGCCCGGCTCGATTTCTGACCGGTAATGTCCTTGTCCCGGAATACTACAGAGCCCTTGGTGGGTTTGTATATACCGCTGATACAATTGAAAATGGTGGTCTTGCCGGCGCCGTTGGGTCCGATTATGGAGAAAATCCGTCCTTCCTCCACGTCAAAAGAAACCCCGTGAAGGGCCACAAGACCACCGAAAGATATCCACAGGTCTTTTATTGAAAGAAGAGGCATTATGGTGAACTTGAATCCTTACTTTCCTTTGTAGGTCAACCAGTCCGAAATTTTTATTGGATTGCCGTCCGGACCGCATTTTGCCAGATAAACTGATTTCATGCCCTGGTGATCATCCGCCGTGAATGTGCAATCGTGACCGAGCCAGTCATTCCAGTTCCTGATGGTCTCCATGGCTTTTACAAAGCTTTCCGGGTTCAGGTCTTTACCGGCTCTTCGCAAACCCTCCACCATGGGCTCAACAAAAACAAAACCGGCCAGGAAGAAAATACCAGTATATTGCTCGCTTGGAGCGAATTTTTTCTGAGCATCGAGATATTTCTTGGCTAACGGGCTTTCCGTGCTCAGGAAGTTTGCGAAAACAACCCCGTCCCATAGACCTTTTGTGAGTTTGAACATCAATGGAGCGTCCGACAGAGTTGAACTGGCGACCCACTGAGGCTCGTAACCGACGGCCTTGGCTTGCCCCAGAATCATGGCCGCATGTTTGGGCAATATCCACAGTATGACCGCGTCCGCTCCGCTCTCCTTGAGTTTGAGGGCGTGTGATTTCAAATCAGAGTCCGTTACTTCGACCGGCACCTCAGCCACCAGTTTTAGACCGGCCTTGTCGGTGTATTCCTTAACACCCTCCATACCCTCTTTTCCGTAGTCATCATTCTGGTAGAAAATGGCGATTTTCTTCTTACCCAATTTTTCCACGGTGTATTGGGTTAGGAGGAAGGCCTCGTTGGAATATCTTGGATACACTGCGAACAGGTATTTCTGAAGTGGTTGTGTCCAATGCTTTGAACCGGTTGATGGCCCGACCCACGGAACCTTGTTCTCCATCAGGTAATCCCGGGCAGCCATTCCGGTAGACGTTCCAACACCGGACGCCACCCCAAAAATGCCGAGACTCTCAACGAACTCCTTGGCGATTGCCTTCGTCTTGGCAGGCTGGTAGGCGTCGTCACGCAGGAAATATTTTATCTTGCGTCCGTGTATTCCACCTTCTTCGTTAATGAGTTCAAAAAAAACGCCGGTTCCTCTGGCAACCGCTCCCCACAATGCCGCCGGGCCTGTCTGCGGTCCCCACTGGCCGATGAGTATTTCCGTGTCGGTGACGCCCCTGACCGGGTCAGCGCTCATCACGGGCGACGGACACGTCATCAGGAAACAGGCCAGGACCAAAAAGTGAAATCCAAGAAATGACCTTCTCATTCGATAACCTCCCGAAAAAGATTATGGCCGGATTACCGGCGATTTATTTACACGGGCTACAAGACAGACTTGATTTCATGTCGGGATCTTTTTACCGTCAATTGGAACCGTATCCATGACTGAGGCTATGTTAACAGCGCCTAGCCCTTGAACCATTTCCCTTTTTCCTTCAGGAAAATGAATATGTTATTGTGCTCGGTCTCTTTACCGTTTTTGGGACTGATTTTGACTCGAACCTTCACTGCGGCGAGTTTCTCCACCTCAGGAAGAACCGTACGGTCATTATTATCCATAATCTCAACAACTTCCATCACTTCATAGCTCTTTACGGCCAAGCCGCTCACGGATTGCATCGCAAGATAATCATCAAAGCTATGGTCTCTCCTGAAAACCGAGGAAGGCGCCAGGGCGGACCAAACCGCTTTGGGGTCGCCTGATAATTCAGCCTCAAAATAGGAACGGGCCTCTTTCATTATCATGGCCTTCTCGGCTTCGATTTCATCGGCAAAGCCGGGCGCCACAGGGCAGATGGCCAAAATCAACAGGATCGTCAGTGACCTGATGAAGAACACGGTGAGTTTTCCAGACACCATTGCAGCTTGAGTCCTAAACCTTCTTTTCATAATGCTTCACGAAAATTCCCGATGGCCTCACGCACAGGATAAGGACTATGACGCCAAAAGCCACTACCGACTTGAACTCGAGCGAAACATAACCACCAAAAAAGTTCTCGATCAGGCCGAGCATGTAGGCGCCCAGAGCGGCCCCGGGAAGACTCGTCATACCTCCGAGGACCGCCCCGGCAAATCCTTTGAGCATCGGGTCGAGCATCATGTTGGGATCAAGTGTGGCTATCGGGGCGATGAGCATGCCGGCCACAGCGCCGGTCGCCGAACTCAGACCCCATGTGAATGTCAGGATACGCCTTGTGGGAATGCCCATTGCCTTGGCTGCAAAAGCGTTCTGCTGAACAGCCTTCATGGCTGTTCCCATCTTGGTGTATCTGAAAAAGGCGAACAGCAGGATAGTAATGGCCAGGCTCGCCAGTATCGTCCATAAATTGACTTCGGTTATCCTCAACGGGCCCAGAGAAAAGCCGCTATACTCGGAGAAAGGAACCGGAAAGGGATTCTGGTTGGCGCCCCATTTCCATCCGGCAAGACCATACAGGATCATCTCGGCGCCCAGAGTGATGACTATGGAACCTAATACCCCCGGATTATCGGCCGGCCTGAGAAATGACAGTTCGAGTATTACACCGAGAAAAAACGCAAATACGAGCGTCAGTCCGGCTGAGACCCAAAACCCCGCCCCGTAACTCTCCATGAGAGTGTAGGCGATAAACGTGGATATCATCGCCATTTCACCCTGGGCGAAGTTGGGCACTTCCGAGGTCTTGTAAATGATGACCATTGCAAGGGCTACCAGCGCATAACAGGCCCCTATGGAGATTCCACCGACAAAAAGATCAAAAAACAGATTCATCTAAACCCCGTTTAGAAAGGCCACATTTTCCAGTAACGCTTAAATCTGAGGTATATTCCGTTGACGCCGTAAGGTTCAAATATGACTATTGCGATCATGATCCCCCCGATGATGATGCTCTGGATGTTCGGTAATCCCTCGGGGGTGAAATAACTCTTGGAGATATCCAGTAAGAGTGGGCCGATTATCGGCGCCTCCTGGATCACCTGAAGTTTTATCTGAAGGTATGTCAACAGCGCAGCCCCAAGGATGGATCCCATGATGGATCCCAGGCCACCCACTATGATCATCGCCAGAAAAGTTATTGACAGGATTAGATTAAAGCTGCCGGCGCTGACATGCTCGAGCGTGAAAGCCATGAGCGCTCCGGCAATACCGGCGTAAAATGCGCTCACAGCGAATGAAAGAGTCTTGTACTTCAGGACATTTATGCCCATCGCCTCTGCCGCTATTTCACTGTCCCTGATAGCCCTGAAAGCCCTGCCTACCCTTGTCTTCATCAGATTGACCGCGGCGATGGTCATGATAAAGGTCGTTGTTATTATTACTGCGTATTGTTGTGAGCTTGTGTGAGCCACAAAAGGACCAATTGACATTTTGGGCGCTTCCAGCCCCATGTGTCCGCCGGTGAATTCAGAGTGGCTTATGATCTGCGTCACCGCCATCCCGAATCCCAGGGTGGCAATGGACAAATACGGACCCTCAAGCCTCAGTGAGGGTAAACCCAGCAAAAAACCGAAAATGGCGGCAAAGAAACCCGCAGCCGGTAACGCCACTATGAAAGGAAGGCCAAGCTTTAACATCGAGAGCACGCACGCGTAGGCCCCAATAGCGAAGAACCCGGCGTGCCCGAGCGATATCTGGCCAGTATAACCGACCAGTATGTTCAATCCTATCGCTACAATTGAATTTATGGCTATCAGGTTGATTAAATAAAGATTGTAGTCGCCGATGAGGAACGGCGCCGCCACGAATACACAAACCAGAAAGATTAGACCAAACAGGGCCGTATTGGTCCCGCAAAGCTCTATATCTTCGTAATAGCCTCTTTTCATGTCCATAGGCAATACCCTAACTAAAAGGCCGTGACTGATACCCGAGGTCTATGAAATTGATTACGATTGAATGTTAAATGAGGAATTCATGTGACTGAACACACATGACTCTACTAGAGGTAACACAAGGCAAAAAGACTGTCAACATTAACCAAAAAACCGTTTGGGCGCTTTCGGCCCATGAAGGTTTTTCCGGAACAAAGATCACTTTGAGCTTGTAACCCTGTTCAGTATTTCGACCAGCTTGGCGCCCGCCGGGGAAAGCGCTCCCTCCCCTTTGAAAAACAGATCGATGATTGAAATGTCTGAATCGTAATATTTCTCGTTGGCGTCCCAGTCCGGTTCCATCATGGCCCCACTGATTGAAACCCCCATGAAGAGTCCCTTGGCGCGCGAATAGGAGAGTATGTTGGCGGTTAGCGCCATATCGGTAGAAGCGGATGCGTCCCGTCCGATGGGACCTGCGGCGACGGACGCGTCCACGCCGACGGTGAAACGATCCTTGAATAAACCTTTGAGGCTCACTTCACTCATTATCAGCAGGATCAGGTCGGTAGACTGAACACCCATCTGCCATCCGACACTGGCCCCCAACAGACTGAAAAAGGCCGGAGGGCCCCATTTGGAAGTTGAAGGGTTCTTTCTGAGCGCCACCCCTTTTCCGTACTGTCCACCCAAACCCAGGCCCACTTTGAGAACGGATGGAAAGATGACTATAGCTCTGGATCTACGCAGGAGATCCTTTGGAATGCCGGAGTCTGGAGCATCCATGATTTCCGTGATTACGGCGGCGCTCTGGACAAGCCTGCTCTCAAGCTCCTGAGGAGGCATGGAAAAAGCAATCGGACAAACAGGGAAAACAATCGCTAAGACAATACCCAAAAGCCCGGCCTTCAGATACATCACATTTCCTTTCAATCGGGCAGGCCAAAAAGTCTGGTTACTATCATCCGACTATACACCATAGGGCCAGAAAAATGTCCACACACAGGATATTTTAAAACGGGTGTCATTTCGGCTTGACTTTGAAAAATCCAGAAGCTATTTTGAAGTGTAGTAACATATCCTTGGCTTCCCCCATTCAAATCGACATTAAGGAGCTAGACATGAAGAAAGTGTCGCTAACTATGTTGTCAGCGGTTATGGGCATATTTTTGCTCTCAGGTTGGGTATTTTCAGCCGAAGCCCCAATCAAGGTCGGAGTAGTTCTACCGCTCACGGGCGAGCAGGCCAAGTTTGGAGAAATAGAGAAGAACTCTTTCCTCATGGGACTCGAGGAAATCAATAAGGCCGGAGGCATAAAGGGCCGGCCGATAGACCTGATCATCGAAGATGACACGGGCAAGCCCGATGTCGGTCGATCAGCGGTTGAAAAGCTCATATCTCAGGATAACGTGGTGGCGCTTACGGGCGGCTATTCTTCCTCCGTCACCTACGCGATGAGCGCAGTGGCCCAACAGCGGAAGACGCCCTTCCTGGTGACCACAGGATCGGCGGACAAAATCACCGAGCAGAACTGGGACTATGTTTTTCGTATCAACCCGCCCGTTAGCGAGTATCCCAAGGCCCTTAATTCTTTTCTGGCCGACATAGTTAAACCGCAAACCGTGGCCATTCTGCATGAAAACACACTTTTTGGACAATCCGGCGCCAAGGAATTCGCAGAGCAGTGTGAAAAAGTGGGTCTGAAAGTGCTCATGAAAGAAGGCTACGAGGCAGGCGCCGTTGATTTCAAACCCCTTCTTATCAAAGTTAAATCAGCCAAACCGGATTTTGTTTACATGATCTCTTATGTCATGGACGCCGCTTTGCTGATGAGACAGTCCAAAGAGTTGAACCTCAATCCCAAGCTGTTCGTTGGGGGCGGAGCCGGTTTTACCCTGCCCGAATTTGCCAAGAATGCCGGCGAAGCGGCAGAGTTTGTTTTTTCAGCCGACCTGTGGTCGCCCACCCTTCCTTATCCCGGAGCGAAAGAATATTTCGAAAACTACCAGAAAAGATTTGGCGCCCCCACGGAATATCACGGCGCTGAAGCTTACGCCTCCATCTATGTCATAGCCGACGCTTTGAAACGAGCGGCGGAAATTACCACGGCCGGAGTCCGCGAAGCGCTGACGACAACCGACATAATGACCGCCTTCGGTCCGGTCAAGTTTGTCTCTTACGGTAAGAAGAAACAGCAGAACGCTCTGCCGAC
>CAZGVM010000014.1:20420-30458 GCA_964528855.1 uncultured Desulfomonile sp.
TTCAGTGGCAAAAAGGAAACCTTGAAACTGTATGGCCCAAAAATGTCGCCACCAAACCCTATATTTTTCCGGTCCCGGAATGGTCCGCTCGCTGAACATTATTCAAACCGCCGGTTCATGAGCAAGCCTTGACCAGGCTGCTCATGACATAGCAGATACTTTATTTGAACCTGTAAATGGAACGCCTTTTCTTAAGGCCCTATTCACACTGAGCCCCGATGGGTAGGAAATGGAAGTTTTTCTTCAGACATTAGTCGCCGGTGTATTGAAGGGGGGATTGTACGCCCTCATAGGAATAGGCATGACACTCATTATGGGCGTCATGGGCATCATAAACCTGGCCCATGGACAGTACATGATGGTGGCTATGTATTGCACCTATGTGCTGTTTCATTATCTTGGCCTGGATCCGTACATAACTCTTCTGATAAGCATGCCGCTGCTTTTCGCCCTCGGGGTGGTGATCCAGAAATACCTGCTCAATCCACTCATCAAGGTGGACTGTATTCTGCCTGAGAATCAGGTCCTGATGACTGTTGGAATCGGTATGGTGCTGACAGAGATCGCCAGATTCATTTTCACCTCAAATTACCTTTCGGTGAAAACATCTTACTCATCCTCGGCGTTCTTTATTGGCGGCATCTCTTTTTCGGTAGCGCTGACAATTGCTTTCCTCTTCGCCTGTGTCCTGACCTTCATGCTCTTCTGGTTCCTGATGAAGACCGACATCGGCCGTTCTATCCGTGCGGTTTCACAGGATGGTGAAGCGTCGGAACTCATGGGAATAAACTCGGAAAAAATCAAGGTGATAACAATGGGGATAGGCGCTGCCCTCGTTGCAGCCGCAGGAACTCTTCTATTACCGATTTATTACCTGTTCCCGGATATAGGGGGGCCGTTTACCCGCAAGGCGTTCGTCATTACGATCCTTGGCGGACTCGGTTCCACGGTGGGCGCAATCTTCGGGGGACTTACCCTCGGTTTGGCGGAGGCTTTTGGCGCAACCTACATTGGAATGGATTTTGAGGATATGGTTGGGCTGATCATATTCGTGCTGGTCCTGTTGTTCCTCCCCGGCGGTTTCAAACGCCTGACAAAGGTATAAGATCTAATGAAAAGATCTTTTTTTTCACTGGCATTGTTGGCTGTCTTGCTGGTCTTCCCATGGGTAGTACGGGACGCGTACTATCAGCATCTGCTCATCCTGGTGCTTATGTGGGTCGCCATAGGTTCAGGATGGAACCTCATCTCCGGCTACACAGGGCAGGTTCTTTTCGGGTCGGCTGCATTCTTCGGGGTAGGAGCCTACACAGCAGCTCTGTTGTTGCACAAGCTCGACATATCGGCCTGGTGGGGATTGCCCCTGGGAGCGTTACTTTCGGTGGCGATAGCCTTTCCGTTCGGTTGGATCTGTTTTCGACTTCGTGGACCCTATTTCGCTCTGGCCACCTTGGCCCTCAATGAAATTTTCAGGCATATAGCAGTAATCTGGGAATCCCTTACGGAGGGGATGGTCGGCCTGCTCGTCATGCAGACGTTCGTTTCCAAAGTTCCTTATTATTACATAGCGCTTGGCTTGGCTGTATTTTCCATTGTGGTGATCAACTGGGTAATCAAGTCACGGTATGGATATTATTTCGTTTCAATCCGAGAGGATCAGGACGCCGCTGAGAGCATGGGCATCAACACTCAGTTCTACAAGATGGTGTCTTTATGTATATCGGCCTTCCTGATTGGGGCGGCAGGCGCCTTGTATACCAATTACATGGGATTCATAGATCCCAAGGTAGTGTTTTCGCTCCATGACATATCGATAATGGCCATTCTGGTTGGCATAGTGGGCGGCGTCAGCACTATTTACGGGCCGGCGGTGGGCGGTTTCATCATGGTAGCGGTTCAGGAAATTTTCAGGACGGGCGGTTTCGGGTTACTAGCCTCGCTTGGAAAAACCACGGGCTGGCCTTTCATGAACACCCTCACCAAATATATCAGTGAAGCGCATGTTCTAAGCTTCGGCATTCTGGTAATCGTGGTCATACTGTTCCTGCCCAACGGAGTTGTCGGGGATTGGAACAAGATTAAAAGATTATTACTTCCGGGCAAAAAGCAAACGGTTTGAGGCAGCGCATGGCCTTTTTTGAGACAAAGGGAATCGTGAAGTATTTCGGTGGGCTGGCCGCCGTCAACGGCGTGAGCTTTCGGGTTGAAAAGGGACAGATATGCGGTCTGATAGGACCCAACGGATCCGGAAAAACCACCATATTCAACCTTATTAACTCGTATTTCCCGTTGACCAATGGTGAAATTTTTTTCAAGGGTGAGAAGATATCGGGCCTGAAGACCTATCAAATATGCGGGAAAGGCATAGGCAGAACGTTTCAGGTGGTCAAGCCCCTCAAGAGAATGACAGTCCTGGACAATGTGATAGCCTCCGCTTTTCTTAGGCATCATTCGCGGTCCGATGCCCAGAAACTGGCAGAAAAGACGATCGATTTTTGTGGCTTGACCCATTACATAGACAAACCTGCCGGGAGTCTACCCATAGCGTCTCGTAAAAGGCTCGAGATAACAAGAGCCTTGGCTACCGAGCCTGAACTGTTGTTACTCGATGAGACGGCTGCTGGACTCAACCCGGCTGAACTTGAAGAAGCCATTTCATTGATCAAGAAGATCAGAGATTCGGGCATCACGATAATAATCGTAGAACACATCATGAAGGTCATCATGACCATATCGGACCGGATTCTGGCTATCAACCACGGAATGGTCATAGCCGAGGGGACACCGGCCGAAGTCGCAGACAACCCCGAAGTCATTACCGCATATTTTGGAGAAGATTATCGTGCTCAACGTTGAGGGCCTCGACGTATTTTACGGGGACTTGCAGGTTCTGTGGAACGTATCGTTTGAGGTGCGTGAAGGAGAAATTGTGGTTCTACTTGGAGCCAACGGCGCAGGCAAGTCCACCACCCTGAAGACAATTTCCTCCCTGCTTAAACCTGCTAACGGCTCGATCACCTTCCAGGGGCACAGACTCGATCAGGTTCCTTCCCACCGGATCATAGACTTCGGGATAGCCCATGTTCCGGAGGCTAGACGTTTATTCCCCGAAATGAGTGTAGAGGAAAACCTCATAGTCGGGTCTTTGGCTCCAGAGGCAAAGGCCAAACGTTTTAAGACCCTGGAATGGCTCTACAACATGTTCCCTCGCTTGAAGGAACGGCGCAGGCAGGCGGCGGGCACATTATCCGGCGGAGAACAGCAGATGGCTGCGATAGCCCGCGGACTGATGTCATTACCCAAACTCGTTCTTTTCGACGAGCCGTCGCTGGGACTGGCCCCGATAATGGTGTCCGAGATTTTCAGGATCGTCGAGAGGGTCAACAAAGAAGGCCTGACGGTATTACTGGTAGAGCAGAACGTGAACCATACGCTGGCGATGTGTGACCGGGCTTATGTTCTCGAGAATGGTCGTATAACAATGTCCGGAACCGGGGATGAATTCCTAAACAACGACCACATCAGGGAAGCCTATCTCGGTATATGATCTGAATCAAATCATGCCGTCTGCAGGGCCTTTTGAGCGTTGGGCACGGTGTCCGCCGGACTCACCTTGTACCATGCGCCCATGATTACACCGTTCTCATCGACCAGAAAAGAAGATCTAACCACTCCTTCGTATGTCTTCCCATACATTTTCTTCTCGCCCCAGGCCCCATAAGATTCGGCAACCGTATGACTCACATCCGAGAGCAGACTGAATCCCAGTTCATATTTGTCGTCAAACTTTTTCTGCTTCTCGGGTTTGTCCGGGCTTATTCCGATTGCCGCAACCCCCGCGGCGCTCAGGTCCGGCTCGGCGTCCCTTATGCTGCAGGCCTGCTTTGTGCACCCTGATGTGTCGGCTTTGGGATAGAAGTAAACAAGAACCTTTTTACCCCTGTAATCCGAGAGTTTAACGCTTTTTCCGTTTTGATCCGTCAGGTCAAACTCGGGAGCCTTGTCTCCGTTTTTTAACTGAGCCATGCAATTTTCCTCCTCTTGCTTGTTGATATTAGAAATTTAATCCCGGACCGACGACAATGCAATTGACAACCGCTTCGATCAATCCGGATCCGATTTCCGTGATACAAGAACCTTGTCTATCCTGTTGCCGTCCATGTCAACAACTTCGATCCTGAAATCATCCCATTCGAACGAGTCAGTCACCTCGGGAACTCTCCCGACCTGAGACATCACTAGTCCGGCCAACGTATGGAACCCATTGGTGTCCTCACCCGGAACATGGGCCAATCCAAAAAGCTCCTTGAATTTGTCTATGCCATAACCGCCATCTATGAGCCAGGAACCGTCATCCCGCGCCACTGCCTCCGGCTCACTGGACGATTGCAACCATGGGATGTCACCGACTACCTCTTCCAGCACATCATATAAAGTTACAAGACCCTGAACTGATCCATATTCATCCACGACCAAGCCGATGCTGTTCCTGCCGGACTTGAAATTTTCCAGGAGCCGGCGTGGTGAAATGGATTCCGGAACATACAGAATAGGCTTCAATATCGGCTTCAGGTCATCCAGGCCCATAATGCATTTACCGGCCAGCAGATCCTTTGCTTGTAGCATGCCCCGTGTGTGGTCAAGACCGCCCTCACACACTGGGACCAGGTCATGAGGACTGTCGATGACTCGCTTCATGTTTTCTTCGGATGAGTCTTCCACCTCCCAATAGACGATGTCCTTGCGCTGAGTCATTATAGTCAGAATACGGACGTCGTCCATCTTGAAGATGTTCTGTACGAAATCACGTTCGGCCTCATCAAATACACCGGCCTCTGCGCCCTGGCTCATGAGCACGTTTATTTCTTCTTCCGACACCGGAGGATCATTTGATCGTTTGGATCCGATAATTCTCAGGATGACGTCACTGGAGATGCTCAGGAAACGGACAACAGGATGGGTGATGCGTGAGAGCAGTCGCATGGGCCTTGCGACCAGGATTGCTATGGCCTCCGGCCTACGCAGGGCTATGCGCTTGGGAACCAGCTCGCCAACTACAACCGTGAGGTAGGTGACTCCAAATACCATTATAAGGACCGACAGCGCCCTTGAATATGGCGCCAAAGCAGGAACGCCGGAAAAAAAGACCGCGAGACGATCCGCTATGGCTGTCTCCCCAAAAGCTCCGTTCAATATCCCGATCGACGTAATGCCTACCTGAATGGTGGAAAGAAAGTTGCCGGGATCATCTGCAAGCTTGAGCGCGATCTTGGCCCGCCTGCTTCCAGCGTCAGCCTTTTGCTTCAGTCTTGTCTTACGTGAGGATACGATGGCAATCTCCGCCATCGCAAACAGCCCGTTAATTATTATGAGTGATATTATTATCAGTATTTCCATCTGATTAATCTTGAAAATTTATAGGATCGGCCATCACGTCAGGTCCACATCTTCTTTCCTGACAGGCAAATAAAATAAAAACCCCCGTTCAAGAGTTCCTCGACATTTTAACCGTTTTCTGTATAAATTAAAAGGTTAGGTTTTAAAAAGAAGCTCAGCTTCTTCCATGAGCGATGAACATGATGGTGGCGGTCAATTGAGCGACTGTCGTCCCGAGGTTAGACGAACAGTGATAGAGATTAGTGAACATGGAGAGATAACCCAGATCAAGCTCAGCAGCGAGGTCAAGGGAGAGCCTTTGTTCTGGGTGTCCGCCTACCTTGTTGATGATGTGCTCATCGACACGGGTTGTATTTACACCTCCCAATCATTAATGGACTTCCTGGACGCTAAGAGTGTCGGCCGGATCATAAACACGCATCACCACGAAGATCACGTAGGCGCCAACAGGCTGCTTCAGGAAAAACTCGGTGTTCAGGTTCTGGCGCATGAGCTTGCGCTGGATTACATCAAGCATCCGCCCGGGCTGCCCCATTACAGGGAACAGGCCTGGGGCTATCCTGACGGTTCACATTGTGAGCCATGCCCTGCTCATGTTAAGACACGGCGCTTTAACTTTGATGTGATCTACACTCCCGGGCATTGTCCCGGCCATATTTCGCTGGTCGAAAAGGATCGGGGTTGGGTCTTTTCGGGGGACCTGTTCATAGGCGGGGATCTCAGGGTGGCCGGACCTGAAACGGATGTATCGGAGATGCTGGAGTCAATGAGGAAATTGCTGGCCATCGAATCAGAGGATTTCACACTCTTCACATCTTTGAGGACCGTGCGTAAGGACGGACGTAAGGCCCTGTCCAAATTTGCGTCAAAGTATGAAGATCTTGCCCACCTGGCAAAATCGATGGCGTCCCAGGGTATGGATGCGCCATCCATAGTCAATAAACTGTTCGGACAGGAAAGCGTGTTCGACGCAATCACCGCAGGACAGTATTCTTCGGCTAACCTTGTAAAACTGTTACTGGAAGCCGATTTGTGATATCAAGACATTTTCAGGAGTTTTAGTAATGCAATTGTTCACAATAGACGAATCAAAGTGTAAAAAAGACGGAATATGCGTATCAGAGTGCCCGGCATGCATCATTGAGATGAAAACGCCGGATTCAACCCCGTCCCCGGTATTTTCAGCGGACACGCTATGCATAAAATGTGGTCATTGCGTGGCGGTATGTCCTCATGGCGCGTTGAGTCTCAATTTTCTGAATCCCTCCGATTGCAGGGAAGTTGTCAAAAAAGACCTGCCCTCCGCCGAACAGATTGAATTGCTGATGAAATCTCGCCGGTCAATCAGGACTTACAGGGACAAACCGGTAGAGCGGACAGTTTTCGAACAGTTGATCGAAACTGCACGGTACGCTCCGTCAGGTCATAATTCCCAGCCGGTGAGCTGGCGTATTTACGAAAACAGGGAAGAGCTGGATAAAATAGCGTCCATAACTGTCGATTGGATGCGTTTCATGATTAAGAACGCTCCCCAGGTGGCGAAGATGATGCATTTTGACCTTGTGATCGCGGCGTGGGAGCGAGGCAAGGACAGAATACTCCGTGGGGCCCCGAATCTGATAATAGCTCATGCCCCCGCCGATTTGATGCCGGCCCAGACTGCATGCGTGATAGCCCTGACCTACATGGAGATTCATGCTGCCTCATTGGGACTGGGCACATGTTGGGCGGGTTATTTCAATGCGGCCGCCACATTGTACCAGCCGATGAAGGATGCGCTCGATCTACCGCCCGGACATCAAAGCTTCGGCGCCCTCATGATCGGTTACCCGAAGTACCCCTTTAAACGCATTCCCTCCAGGAACAATCCCGCTGTATCCTGGAGATAGTTATTGAGCCTTAATTGCTGGGCTTGCGACAATAATTACAGCATTTTTCAGAATGGATTGTGAGGATAAAAATGGATTTTAGATTTCCTCCCGCTGATGATACTCATCGCATCGATCTAGGCCCCCTGGACATGCCTACGAGAATCTTGCTCGGTCCCGGGCCATCAAACTACCATCCTCGTGTCAGCCTGGCGCTCGCCATGAATGAAGTCGGGCATCTCGATCCCACATTCATCGAGCTTATGAATGAGAACCAGGAATTGCTCAGGTACGTGTGGCAGACCAACAACCCCTTCACTATTCCCGTCAGTGGCACGGGCAGCGCAGCCATGGAAGCGACGGTGGCCAATTGCGTAGAACCCGGCGACGTGGTTCTGGTCGGTTGCAACGGTTACTTTGGTGAGAGGCTCTGTGACATGGCTTCACGCTACGGCGCCGATGTAAGACGTATAGAAAAACCTTGGGGCGAGGTCTTCGACGAAGCTGATATAGCGGAGGCGCTGGACATCCACAAACCTGCCATACTTGGACTCATCCACGCAGAGACTTCAACCGGCGCATTGCAGCCCATGGACGGCATAGGAAAGATATGCCGTGAATTCGACACGTTGCTATTGCTGGACACGGTCACCAGCCTCGGCGGTGTTCCCATCTACCTGGACAGGTGGCATGTGGACATAGCATACAGCGGTACTCAGAAATGCCTGAGCTGTCCCCCGGGACTCGCTCCTCTGACCATCGGTCCGAGGGCCTGGGAAAAGATAAACGGGAGAAAGACCCGCGTTCCGAACTGGTACCTCGACATGACAATGGTGGGAAAATATTGGGGCTCGGAAAGAACCTATCACCACACGGCGCCCATAAACATGAACTATGCCCTGCGTGAAGCGCTGGCCCTAATAGCCGAAGAGGGTCTTGAAAGGCGCTGGGACAGGCACGCTCAAAATGCCCAGGTCCTGTGGGACGGCCTCAAGGACATTGGTATAGACTGCCTGGTGGAAAACCTTTACAGACTGCCGAGCCTCACAACCGCCTACGTGCCCGATGGGATAGACGCTAAAGCGGTCTGCGCCTACCTGCTCCAGAACTACAATATCGAGATCGCAGGCGCTTTCGGGCCTCTGGCAGGTAAAGTCTGGAGAATAGGGCTTATGGGATTCAATAGCAGACTCGAAAATGTTACCCTGCTCCTGGCAGCCATGAAAGACGCTCTGGAATCAGCCTGAAAATGTAAATAAAGGGTGAGCAAAATCACAAATGGTTCTTACCATGAACGATGTAAAATCGGATTTTGACGAGAAAAGAAGTTATCCCCGATTTCGGATGCGAGTTCCCAACGCCCTGCGGATCATCTCGTCCGATGGGGAATGTGTGGCGGATTTGCTTGATGTGAGCATGAGCGGTATCGGCATAGAGTATTTTGACATGCTCAATGCCCTCTCCCTGGCCGAAGGAGACATCGTGGTCACTCCCGATGAAATTAATTCCAAGGAAGTGTCCGAGCTTCTGAAAATGAAGATGATGGAACAAAATCCGGTATTGACGGACCTGGATTTTGAAGCGGGAATGGATGAACTGGGTCATTTGAGATTTAGAGCCCGCGTCGCATGGACGTATCTTAACCGGTTGGGCTTCGAGCTGATAACACAATAAAAAATCACATCAGGCAAACCGGAAAATCAGCGTGATCCCTGCAGGCCGGCCGAATCAAGAGCTTTCATGATCCTTTCAAGATCCTGCGGATTTTTGTACGGTAGACGCTTCCTCAGTTCATCCGCTGCAAAGTTGGGATGAGTGATCAGGAAGTCATCAACGGCGTTTTTCGCTTTGTTCACCTGACCGGTTAAATTCAGAGCGGCTATAAAGCCGATGTTGGCAAACACATCTCGCTGGTTCAGTTCCTTGGCCCTAGTGAAATTGGCAATGGCTTCATCGGGTTTTTCGGCCCCTATCAAGGCCAGGCCCAGCGCGTCGTAATACCACGACGGCCCCATCGGGTTGAGACGTATCGCTTTCTCTATGTTCCTGATGGCGTCCACAGGATCGCCCAGAAATGTCTGAATCCTGCCTATGAACGCCAGGGCGTCCGCATTGTTGGGATTGAGCGCAAGAGCCTTCTGTGCCGTTTCGAGGGCCAGGTCAAGGTCTTTTCGCGCCACCTGCACACGGCTTAGCACCAATGTGGCCATATCCGATGTCGGATTCAACTCGAGAGATTTTCGTATGTGCCTCTCGGCGGTATCCAGGTCTTCCTTCCTGGCGCCGCTCCCACCGGACTGTAAATCTGCCAGGTATGTTTTGGCCAGTCCAGCCATAGCCCTGGAGGATTGCGGATTGGACTCCAAAGCCTGCTCGAACATCTTGCGTGCGCGCTTGATGGACTCCTTGCCGTGTGAGTCCATCATGTGAGAAGCTCTCATCAGTCTGTCGAAAACTATGGGGTCTTTCTCAAGTTTCTTTTCTATCTCCAGCGATTCAGAGGATTGGATGGCAAGTTTAACCTTGAGCCCCGACATGATCTTTTTGGTGATCTCATCCTCCAGTTCGAAAACACTGCTGAAATCGGTATCAAAACGTTCAGCCCAGACATGTCCGCCGGTTCTGGCGTCTATCAACTGAGCAGTGACCCGAATCTTGTCATTCGACTTCTTTACCGAGCCCTCCAGAACGTAACGAACACCCAAAGCCTTACCAACCTCGGATATGTTCACCGGCTTGCCTTTGTAGGTGAAGGTGGGATTTCGAGCTATCA
>CAZGVM010000015.1:0-2099 GCA_964528855.1 uncultured Desulfomonile sp.
CTGTCCCTTTGAATTAAGCCTTAGTCTGCTTCTAAGGCTCCTGTCACTATCGAATGCTTTACGAAGAAGCGTCAGTGTATCGGGGGACAGGTGAAGGCGCTTGTCAAAATTACCTGACGGACATTCAGGATGGCATACGCCGCCCATTTCCAGACTGAATACCCCACCCTCATTACTTTTGAACTCTGTTGAACAAACAGGACAAACATTAAGGGTGGGAGCATATCCCAAAAGTCCCAGCAGCTCTATTTCCTGTAACATCGCCAGCGATGGATTCACCCTGGATGAGTCCAGTTGAGCGAGAAATTCTTCCACAAAGTCAAAAAGCCTCTCGTCGGGGTGAGATTCCCCGGAGAAAATAGAAGCTAATTCAAGGAAGTACGAAGCCAGGGAAAATGCCTCAACGTTCAGTCTCACCTTGTTAAAGGCCCTGACAATGGTGGCGTCATCTATCCAGACCAGATCGTCTCGTTTTCTTCGCCTCAGATTCAGTTCCACTACAGCAAAAGGCTCCAGGTTGCCTCCAAAGCGGACACGACTCTTCTTGGAGTTTTTTGCTATTCCGGTCATCCACCCGCAATCTCTACTAAAAAAGGTCACCAACTCATCAGCTTCGCCCTTGTCATTTTTTTTTAGGATTATGGATCTCAAATTATCGCACCCCTTAAATCAAGCCCTTCTGTTCAAGTTCTTTGACCAGAGGCACGGTTACCCTCTTTCCGGTTTCCATCGACCAATCATCCACGAGTTTTATCATCTGGTCCAGTCCCTTGAGATTTCGGGACTTTCTTCTGAGTATGTATCTCTGAACCTCCGGAGCCAACCTGAAACCTCTGATTCTGGCCATTCGGTCGAGTATAAGGAGTCGTGCGGCGTCATCAGGCGGCGAAACACTGATTACGAGACCTGCCAGCAGGCGCGAACGCAAATGGTCATTCCCTGCAAACATCTCTGAGGGGTGGAGTCTGGAGGTCATTACAAGTATGGCGTTGTCACGGTTCAGTTTATTGTATATGTTCCAAAAGCAGTAAGAGTCATCTCCTGTCAGCTTATGGACATCGTCCAGCGCCAAGAGTTTGATGCTCAATTCCGCGTCTTTTTCCATCCCGTCCATTCGCTCCAGGTCCGGGAATCTGCTCGAATCCAGTTGTGGTTGAATGAGGATTATTTTCGAATCAGTATCATTCATTGAATATCTGGCGGATACGACCAGGGATCTTAACAGGGTGGTTTTGCCTGAAGCGGTCACTCCGTGGATCAGGATCGGTGACGCAAACTGAACGCATCCTTGACTGACAACGTTCTTTAGTGTTACTAAAGCCTCGTGAATGCCTTCATGATCTACTAATCCATCAAGACCGTCTCGTGAGAATTCACCCAGATCAAAAATCAATTGCCTCATGGCTCAATATTATGTTCTAATGATGTCATGATCAATTGATATTTAAAAATTATTTGCTTGACAGCTCTTACCACGTTTATTAATTAAGTTTAGGTTAATTTATGAAGAGACCCAGTTTCCAGGGTTAAAGTTCCTCCGAGGAATAAGTCATTCGGGTGGGGATCGCAGGGTTGCGGTTCCGTGTTTGATTGGCCCATCTGTAATCATTCCCCTGAAAAAACCTCAAGTAACATAATCTTCCTTACGATTGCTTAATTTGAACTAAAAATATCCAGGAGAGACGATGGACGTTCAAGAACTTAAAGAGAAAAAAGTCAGCCAACTGCTTGCGATAGCCAATTCAATGGAAATTGAGGGCGCCAGCAGTATGCGTAAACAGGAGTTAATTTTTGCAATACTGCAAGCTCACCAGCACAGCGAAAAAGAGCAGCCGATACGAGGTGAGGGAGTGTTGGAGACCCTGCCGGACGGTTTTGGTTTCCTGAGGGCGCCGGACTACAATTATCTGCCCGGGCCAGACGACATTTATGTCTCTCCTAGTCAGATCAGACGTTTTAACATGAGAACCGGCGACACTATCGCAGGATACATTCGCCCGCCAAAGGACACCGAGCGATATTTCGCCCTGCTCAAGGTCGAGCAAATTAATGGTGAAGATCCTGAGATGGTGCGGGACAAGGTTCTGTTTGACAACCTC